>NZ_JBHNYT010000005.1:0-272222 GCF_054960575.1 Pseudoalteromonas sp. PSi26
GCAGCCTTTTTTAATATATCCTTTTCTAATTCAATGCGTTGAATTTGCTTTTTAAGTTCACGAATTTCAATTTGTTCGGGTGTCATTGGTGAAGCTGTGGGTGTCTGGCCATTCCGCTCTTGCTTTAATTGAGTTACCCACTTACTTACAGTTGATTTATCAACACCCATAGCCTTAGCTGCATCTTCTTGTGTAGCCTTAGTCAACTACAAGCTGAGCTGTTTCTAATTTGATTGCAGCAGAATACGTTGCGCGTTTTAATTTCGTCATTTTTTCACCCAAATTTGTATGCTTATTAGCATAACATTTCTTTCTTAATGGGTGGCCAAATTAACTATGCCACTACATAGTTTAGTTAACATGTAGTGGCGAAATCGATATCCAAAGTAAGCAAGGGCTTGGTACAACTGTCACGGTTAAATTACCACTACCAAAAGCAAATAACACAGCAGATAAAGCCCCTAAAAAATAGTTTAAAGCACCTAATTTAAAGGGTAAAAAAATACTTATTGCTGAAGATAACAATATTAACCAAGTGTTGATTAAAGCCATGATGGCTAAAACGAATGCCGAGATCACAATTGTCGAAAATGGTTTACTTGCGTTTGAGGCTGTTCAACTAGAGTTGTTTGATTTGGTATTTATGGATATTCATATGCCGGTTATGGATGGGATTAAAGCCAATCAACGGATAAAAGCAATTCTGCCGCACATACCCATTATTGCGTTAACAGCCAATGTAATGGATAAAGACGTAAAACATTACTACCAGCAAGGTTTTATTGGTCATGTTCCTAAACCAATCGATATCAACGAGTTATATGGTACACTCAGGCGTTGTTTGTATTTAAACGGTTAATTAATGTTGGCTATATTAAATAAGGCCTGACCAATAGAGAGTATTTGATTTTGAAAATAACGTCAGCAGTATTTAAAAACTGCTGACTAATTCCTCGAAAAATATTGTATATAATACCAATCCACAAAATATTTAATCATCTTTCGGGGCTAAACGCGTCGCTACTTGCGTAAAAGTGCTCATTTAGAGCAACTAAATACCGATATTTTTGCCTAGCTATCAACACGTTTTCAAGCCTCAAAATAGATCACTTAATTAAGCGAGTGGGTACACTACTCGTTATTTTTCTACTTTACCTTTTAAAACATAAATTTCACCATCAAAGCTACCTTGAATAGTTAACCCTTGCCCGGCAAGCTCTTTTAAGTATTCGATATGTTCTTCAGTGATGTGTTGCCCCGGAACTAATAGCGGTATACCAGGAGGGTAGGGGGTAACTAAGCCAGCACAAATACGATTATTGCTTTTAGCAATAGGCACCGACTCGCGTTCGCCATAAAAAGCATCGCCTGGAATACACGCTAAATCGATGGCTGGTAAACTTTCTGGCAAGCGAGAGCGCCTTGTTGATTTGGCTAGTTTTACTCTCCCACTATCAAGTTTTTTCAATGCATTGTATAAACGAATAATCTTCGAACGAGTACCACCAAGCGTTAATAACACCAAAATTGTACTGTGAGTGTATTTTTCTATTTCTAGGCCAATTTCATCTAATAAAAATTTATGAATGTCTTTTAATGAGTAGGGTAATTCACTAATATCGATTAGGATTTTTAGTGGATCGTGCCCCATATTATCTTCACTAAAGTGTGGAAATATTTCCATAAAATCGTCTTTACCTAGCACTTTAATGTATTTCAACGATGCCATTTGTTGTTTAAATTCGTCGACATGGTTTAACAAAGCATTAAGTAATTTATAGCCTTCCATTTCCAATTGTTTTTGGCATACGTCAAGCGAGGCAATAAGCTGATACTTGGGGGATGTACTGGCGTAAATACTGTAAATTTCTCTAAAAAAGTCTGCATCGAAGTCTGGATCATTCACATGAATATAAGACGCCTGTGAAAACGCCGATACCACTTTATGTGCTGAATGAGTGACATAATCGGCTCCAGCATGAATGGCTGAGTAGTAACGCAGGCTCGGGTGAAACAAAGAGTAAGCAAACCAGGCTTCGTCAATGAATACTTTAATACCGTGTTGATGGGCAAAATCCACAACTTGTTTTAAATCGCTTAACAACCCATCGTAAGTACAGCCGGTAAGCACCAGTAGTTTTGCGTCGGTATTTTGCTCTATTGTTTGTTTTATATCGGCTAACGAAGGTGGCGCAAAAATACCATATTTAGGGTTTAATATACTCGATAAATAAATGGGTAAACTGGCTGATTGTAAAATGCCATAATGAACAGATTTATGACAATTACGGTCAATAATGACCTTATCACCTTTGCGTAGCAGGGTTTGTAAAATAATTTTATTTGAAGTAGAAGACCCGTTAGTTACAAAGTAGGTATGCTTTACCTCAAACGTTGCCGCCGCAGATTCTTGAGCACGCCCAATAGTATTGGTGCTATCAGATAAAGAGCCTAAGGAATCGACAGATACCGATAAATCGCCAACAAACACATTGCGGCCATAAAATTGATAGAAGTCTTTAATATACGGCGAGTTTCTGAAGCTAGAGCCGCCGCTGTGGCCCGGTGTGTGCCATGAATCGTTCGACTCGCCAACATAACGGCGATACGCAGTCCAAAACGGGGTTTCTGAACGATCGTCAAAGTCATTGATCATATAGCCTAAAATAGCTTCGGGGTCAGAAATAACCTCGTCTTTAAAGAAAAACGACTCAATTTCTTCTGACTCGTTAACTATTTCAAGTCCTTTAGTATCATCGCCAATTACATAAACTGGAAGTTCTAATCGAATGGCCTTTAACTGCTCAATAAAGCGGCTATACGTTCGCTCGCCAACCTTGTTTTGTAAATCCCAACTAAGTACAACAGCCTGAATATCACCATCTTCTTCAACACTTGTTATCGCATCTTTAAGCGTAAAACGCTCAAGAATATCGATATGGATATCGTCTCGCTCAAAATTTGGTATCGCTTTAGAGAGATTTGTAGACAACTCTTTTAAAGTGGATTGGTCTTGCTCAATTAATAATATACGCAGTAAAGGCAACATAAGGATTTTCGTAATAAAAGCTTATAATACTCAGTAGCATAACCAATGCATTGGCACTTGTGAAATCAATACTTTGCAAATGTGCATTAATTCTACTTTATGCATGTCTATGTTTGATGTGTCATTTACAGAAAAAGCTCACGCAAGCGAATGTTCAACAGCTGCTTTAAAGTGAAGAGTTGATTTGATATACGCAAACTTACCTTTTACTCTGTTTTATCTTTAAACTCACACAAGTCTTCAATAATACAGCTGCCACACTTAGGCTTACGGGCGGTACACACGTAACGGCCGTGAAGAATCAGCCAGTGATGTACATCGACTTTAAATTCTGCAGGGACCACTTTTTCGAGCTTTTTCTCAACCTCTACAACATTTTTTCCCATCGCAAACTTAGTACGGTTTGATACACGGTCGATGTGAGTGTCGACGGCTATTGTCGGCCAGCCAAAGGCTGTGTTGAGTACAACGTTTGCTGTTTTTCGGCCAACACCGGGTAGGGCTTCTAGCGCTTCTCGGTTTTCGGGAACGATGCTGTTGTGTTTATCTACCAATATTTGGCACATTTTATAAACATTGGCTGCTTTTGAATTAAATAGGCCAATGGTTTTTATATAATCACGGAGTTTATCGTGGCCTATATCTAAAATGGCTTGTGGTGTATTAGCAACAGGGAATAGTTTTCGGGTTGCTTTATTAACACCAACATCAGTAGCTTGCGCTGAGAGCGTAACAGCAACAAGCAACTCAAACGGGCTTGAGTATTCAAGCTCCGTTTCTGGGTTTGGATTGTTATCGCGTAAGCGTGTAAGTATTTGATAGCGTTTTTCTTTGTTCATATAACTTAAACGTACTTACTATTGAAAGTAGTACGTTTCCCCTTAAGTTAAGCTGGTAACACGTGCACGAGGGCCTTTTTCGGCTTCTGGTGGTGCAGTTTGTTTTGATTTTATTTGTGCATCAATCATATTTTTAGCGGCTATGAGTAACCCAAGCCCCAAAAATGCGCCAGGTGGTAAAATAGCAAGCAAAAACTGATTGTCAAAGTTAAACACTTCAATGCGTAAGCTTTGTGCCCAAGGGCCAAGCAATAAATCGGCGCTGTCGAATAATGTACCTTGGCCTATAAGTTCTCGCATTGCACCCAGCACAACCAGTACAAACATAAACCCAAGTCCCATCATTAAGCCATCAAAGGCGGATAAATGAATCGGGTTTTTAGAGGCGTACGCTTCAGCGCGGCCTATAATTGCGCAGTTAGTTACAATCAGAGGAATAAATATTCCCAGCGATTGATACAAACCAAAGGTGTAGGCGTTCATCAGTAACTGAACGATGGTTACAAAGCCTGCAATGATCATTACAAAAACAGGGATACGAATATCTTTTGGTACCCAGTTTCTTACAATTGATACGCTAACATTAGATCCAATTAATACCAGAAGGGTTGCAAGCCCCAAGCCTAGTGCGTTGGTAACCGTTGAAGTTACAGCAAGCAACGGGCAAAGCCCTAAAAGTTGAACAAGAGCAGGGTTGTTTACCCACATTCCATCTTTATACAGTGTTTTTATTTCACTCATTGCGTTACCTCTTCACACCGACTACTTGGGGCTGTAAAAATAGTATCAAACTCATTTTGCGCAAATAATACGGCGTTTTTAACTGAATTTACAACTGCACGAGGTGTAATTGTTGCTCCAGTGAATTGATCAAATTGGCCGCCGTCTTTTTTTACAGCCCAGCGGTTATCGTCTTCACTGTGCACCGTTAAGCCTTTAAATGTGGTGATCCATGATGACTTTTTAATTTCTATTTTATCGCCTAACCCCGGTGTTTCTTCGTGTTTGGTCGTACGTACTCCCGCTACGGTTCCATCGCGTAATATGGCGGTTAACAGCCTTATATCACCGCTATATCCGTTTGGTGTGACGTGCCTAACAACGAGGGCGACGGGTTGGTTATTTTTTCGTGCTCGGTAAATAACTTGCTTATTGTATGGTCCTAGTCGCTCATCCGTAATAACGATACAGTCTTTGGATAAGTCATTGTCGTAGGTAGTTGGGTCAAGTACTTCGTGCAATTGTGATGTTAAGTATAGTTGCTCTTGCTCTGCAATTTTATCAGCCGTTAGTGCATCAATAGTTGCCACTAGCCCAGTAGTTACAAGGGCGAACGCAGTTAAAATAGCGCCATTTTTTGCCATAGATGAAACAATCATTTTACTGCTCCATGGCCATAAGTACGTGGTTGTGTGTAGAAGTCAATAAGGGGTACGGCAATATTTAGCAGGAGTACTGCAAAGGCAACCGCATCAGGGAAACCGCCAAAAGTACGAATTAAATAAACAAATAACCCAATTAGTGCACCGTAAATCAAGCGACCTTTATTTGTGGTTGAGGCCGACACAGGGTCAGTTGCAATAAAAAATGCACCCATCATAGTTGCGCCACTTAATAGGTGAAATATGGTACCCGGCTCTGTGCCAGGTGCTACTATGTAACCAATAGCACTGCATAATGCTAAGCTGCCAATAAAACTGACAGGAATATGCCAGTTAATTACTTTTTCTTTTAGTAAATACAAGCCGCCAGCTAAAAAGCCAAGATTAACCCACATCCAACCAAGGCCGGCCCATTCGTTAAAAATAGGTTTTTGCATACTTTCATTCACTGTTAAACCATGAGCTACATCTGTTTTAATGATGTCTAGTGGCGTTGCCATTGTAGTGCCATCTATACCAGCACGTACTTGGTCTAAGCTATAACCAGTAGAGGTAAAGTCCGTAAAAATAAGCCGTAATTGTTCTGTAAAGCCAATAGGGTTACTGGCTAGATCTGTTATGGGTAACCACGCTGTCATTTGCACAGGAAACGACACGAGGAGTAAAACATAAGCTGCCATAGCAGGGTTAAATAAGTTAAAACCAAGGCCACCATAAAGTTGCTTGACAATAACAATGGAAAATAAACAACCAATAATTACAATCCACCAAGGTGTTAATGGCGGAATGCTTAGGGCTAATAAAACAGCGGTTAACCATGCACTACCATCACTGAGTGCTGGCCATACTGCTCGCTTACGTATTAGCATTACTGCAGCTTCAAAAACAGTGACAGCCACTAAGGCGAGTACAAGCTGAATAAGTACGCCGCTACCAAAAAAAAGTATTTGGGCAACAAGTCCAGGAATACACGCAGCAATAACGGTTAGCATTAACCGAGTAACCGATTTATGGCTATGATTATGCGGCGAACTGGCCATGGTTAATTTCATGACTGATCATTTCCTTCTTTTTGTAACTTTTTTGCTTTGGCACGAGCAACGGCGGCGGCAATAGCGGCTTTTTTCTTATCTTCACTTGTTTGTACTGGTTGCTCTTCTGTTTCGTTTTGCGTCTCTGCGGCTTTTGCAGCCTTTTTAGCTTTAGCACGTGCAATCGCTGCGGCAACAGCGGCTTTTTTGTCATCGACCTGTGTTTCAGCTTCGTTTTGCGTCTCTTCCGCTTTTGCAGCTTTTTTAGCTTTAGCACGTGCAATCGCTGCGGCAACAGCGGCTTTTTTGTCATCGACCTGTGTTTCAGCTTCTGACTGCTTTTCAGGTTCGTTTTGCGTCTCTGCGGCTTTTGCAGCCTTTTTAGCTTTGGCACGTGCAATCGCTGCGGCTACAGCGGCTTTTTTGTCATCGACCTGTGTTTCAGCTTCTGACTGCTTTTCAGGTTCGTTTTGCGTCTCTTCCGCTTTTGCAGCCTTTTTAGCTTTAGCACGTGCAATCGCTGCGGCAACAGCGGCTTTTTTGTCATCGACAGGCATGGCTGTTTCAGCGTCATTGGTATTAGCTTGTTCATCTTGTAATTGTGCCGCTTTTTTAGCTTTAGCGCGTGCAATTGCGGCAGCGACTGCAGACTTTTTGTCGTTAGGAGTTGAAGCCTCTTCCGAAAGCTCTTTTTGCTCTTTATATTTGCGAGCTTGCTCTTTGCGCAGTGCACGCTCTTTAGCTACTTCACTATTATCTGGCTCAATCTCTGTATTTTGGCCTTCAAGTTTTTTGGCTTTTGCGCGAGCTATTGCAGCAGCAACGGCTGACTTTTCATTCCCATCGTTCGATTTGTTTTTAACACGGGCAAGGGCATCCGCTACTTTTTGTTTTTCATCATCAGACTTAGCTGGTGCCTTGCGCTTATGACGATTTTTACGCTCTTCTTGCTCACGCTCTAAACGCTCTTTTCGCGCATCAAAGCGTTCTTTTGCTCTATCTGCTTTTATTTTTTCAGCTTGTTGTTCTTTTATTTCAACTTTGGCTACGCGGTAGTATTGAACAAGCGGGATCTCGCTCGGGCAAACATATGCACAGGCTCCACATTCAATACAATCAAACAAGTTATGTTCTTGGAGTTTGTCGTACTCTTTAGACTTTGCAAACCACTGTAATTGTTGAGGTAATAATGAAGCTGGGCAGGCGTCTGCGCAGGCACTACAACGTATACAGGCTTTTTCAGGGCCGGGCTCTGCAAGTTCTTTATGGTCGGGCGCTAAAATACAGTTTGTCGTTTTAATGACACCAATCCGTACGGTGGGCAATGTAAAGCCCATCATTGGGCCACCCATTACAACACGCTGTTGTGGTACTGGCGAAAACCCTTGGCAGTCGAGCAGGTGCTTTATTTCTGTACCCAACAAAGCCCATACATTACCTGGTTTGTGTATAGTGTTACCCGTTACTGTAACCACTCGCTCTATAAGAGGTTTCCCTTCGTAAACAGCTTGTTGCACGGCATAAAGGGTACCTGTATTGTGCATAAGTACACCAATATCAGCAGGAATCCCCATGCTGGGTACTTCACGATTAGTCAGCAGTTTTATTAGTTGTTTTTCGCCGCCGGAGGGATAAACTGTTGGCACGGTTTGAACAATAATTTTGTTGTTATGTTCAGCCGCTTTAGTCATTACTGCAATAGCTTCTGGCTTATTGTCTTCTATGCCCACAATACAAACTGTTGGGTCTAAAAGTTGCTGCATTAATTCAATGCCTTGGATAATTTCAGCAGCGTGCTCACGCATTAGCGTGTCGTCAGCGGTTATATAGGGTTCACATTCCACAGCATTGACAATAAAGAAGTCTATTTTTTGCTTTGTATCTGCCTTGATATAAGTTGGAAAACCAGCGCCGCCCATGCCACTAATACCCGCTTGATGAATTATATCAACTAACTCACTATGGCTTAGTGTTTTTGGCTCACTTATTGGGTTAAGTGAACACCACTCGTCTTTTCCATCAGGCTCAATAACAACACTTAGCTCTGGCAGTGCAGACGGGTGAGCCGAGGGCTTTGGCGCTATTTCTGTAATAATACCCGAACTAGGAGCATGTATTGGTACAGACCAGTTAGCAACGGGTTTAGTTAAGGCTTGACCTTTAAGTACGCGTTGGCCTTTTTCTACAAGTAATTTACCATTAGCGCCAATGTGTTGTTTTAGCGCAACTACAAGTTTGTCAGGTAGTGGGAGGCGAGCAATATTCGCACTGTTAGAAAGTGATTTTTGCTGAGGAGGGTGCACGCCGCCAGGAAATTTCCAAACAGTACCTTTTTGTATTTGTTCAAGTAATTTATCCACTCAAACCTCTAATCTATTTGTGTAACAGGAATAGCATTTAACTGCCATTTCCAGTTTTGTTTTGTTTCAGCAACCGGCAGCATATCAATACAATCTACAGGGCAGGGCTCAACGCATAAATCACAACCTGTGCATTCGTCTATTAAAACGGTATGCATTTGGCGAGTCGCACCTACAATGGCATCTACAGGGCAGGCTTGAATACATTTTGTACAGCCAATACATTCGTCTTCGCGTATGTATGCAACGGTTTTAATTGGCTCGGCTTGCTCTCCACCGGCAAGGGGTTTTTCATCAACGCCCATTAGGCCAGCGAGCTTTTTCATCGTGGCTTCACCGCCAGGCGGGCACTTATTAATTTCATCCCCATTGGCAATTGCTTCTGCGTAGGGGCGACACCCCGGGTAACCACATTGACCACATTGCGTTTGCGGTAAAATGGTATCGATTTGTTCAACAATGGGGCTACTTTCTACGCGAAAGCGTATTGCAGCAAAGCCTAAAATTAACCCAAAAACCAGCGCGAGTGAGCCAAGCGCAATTAAGGCATAAAACAAGGTCATATTAAAATTTCACTAATCCGGTAAAGCCCATAAACGCCATAGACATAAGCCCGGCGGTTATCATAGCAATAGAGGCACCTTTAAAAGGTGTAGGAACATCAGCAGCAGCAAGGCGTTCGCGCAGAGCTGCAAATAGTACGAGTACTAATGAAAAGCCAACCGCAGCACCAAAGCCATACACTGCTGATTGTAAAAATGAGTGGTCTTCTTTTATGTTAAGTAAAGCAACACCTAGTACTGCACAGTTTGTAGTGATAAGTGGTAAAAATATACCCAATAAACGGTAGAGTGTAGGGCTTGTTTTACGTACCACCATTTCTGTAAATTGCACTACAACGGCAATAACTAAAATAAAGCTCATGGTGCGTAAAAATTCTATATCCAAAGGGATTAAAATATACTGATTAACCAAGTAACTAGTTACTGAAGCAAGCGTAAGTACAAAGGTGGTAGCTAAAGACATGCCGATTGCTGTATCAAGTTTTCCTGATACACCCATAAACGGACATAAGCCTAAAAATTGTACTAACACAAAGTTATTAACTAGAACGGTTCCAATCAATAACAATACATATTCAGTCATGCGAGCCTCGCGCTTTTAAAGTCCCGTGTATTATCCTTTTTTCTGCCCTGATTAACAACATGTGCAGTGATTATCATTTAAATAAACATCATTAAATTAACTGGTAGTAATGATGATGTAACAGAACTATGAGATAGACATGCTTTTTTCTTTAACATGATGACTTTAATCTTACTAATTTAAGGGGGGCAGTGATCACCGTAGCGCTAAATAAAGGGGGCATAAACAAAAAAGAGCAACAGGTGCTCTTTCTTAAAATAGGTAGTTAAATATCTTTCGGCTTTTCGATGTAGTAGCCTTGAACGCCATCTAAGCACAGAGTTTCTATTATGTGTTTTTCTTCTTGGCTCTCTACACCTTCGGCAAATACACTCACTCCAATTCTGTGTGCTAGATCCACCATTAAACGCATAAAGTATTGATTATTTTTATCGTCCTCTAAACCGCGAGTGTAACTGGCATCCATTTTTATGAAATCGGGTTTTAAATCACGGAAAAACTTGAATGAAGTTAAACCGACGCCAAATCGCTCAACGGTAATGCGTGCACCTACTCGGTGAATCATATCAATAAAGCGTTTACTGGCTTTAATATTTTGTTGTAAACCAAACTCACTTACTTCGAAAACGAGTTTAGATGCTATATGGGTATCTTTTAACAGGCGACGTTCTAACCAAATAACAAATTGGTCGTTATGTGCACTTGAGGCCGTTACATTTAAGCCAAAGAATTTCTCGGATAAGTTACGGCTTTTCACTTTTTCAAGCGATGAGTCAATTATAAGGCGGTCGATTTCTATTGCCATATCAAGCTTCTCAGCCATGGCTAAAAACGATGCAGTAGGGAGCATTTGGTTATCTTCGGTTTTAAACCTAACCTGTATCTCAGCGTATGCCTTAATGCTTTTACCCAAAGGCATAATATTTTGCATTACTAAATGCACACGTTTTGATTCAATAACTTCGTTTATTACTTTACGCCAGTTTTGGTTACCAAAGCCTGCGCTCACATTGTTAACTAAATCGGTTTCGCGTTGCACGTGCCATGCATTAGTTTGCTTAGACTGAGCCATACTCATTGCGTTATCAACCACCGAAAGTAGCTCGCCTAATGGTTTACCTTTTTCGTAACCCACAATGCCGGTATTTGCCACAGAACTTAATTCTTGGTTTTGTTGATATTGAGTGAAGCGGGACTGTAAGTTTTCACCAAAACGCTCGGCTTCTTTAAGCGGTGTATGCGGTAAAATAACTGCAAAGTCAGAGCTGTTTAGCCTAAACAATTGGCTGCCAGTATAAGTGCCGCTCAAGTGTTTAATTATATCAGCAACACCCCTTACGTACTCGTCACCTTTTTGGTAGCCACGGCTTTGATTAATTGCTTGTAACTCACTACAGCGCACCATAGCTAGCGAGCCAAACGTACTTTGCTCGCAGTTCTCGATATGCTTTTCATAATACTCTACAAACATATTTCGGTTACCCAAAGAAGTAATGACATCTTTGTAGGCTTCTTGTTTTATGCTCATTGCAGCATTTTGTATATCTTGACTTTTAGACTTTAAAAAGTGCGATAACCGGTTAAAGCTTGGAACTAAATCTTTCCCCAGCTTTTTGAGACTAGAGCTATCGAGCGCAGTTTGTAGATCGTCATCAACTTGGTTTTGATTAATATAAATATCTATGATGTCAGATACCGTAGTGCTGATATTATTATTCAGCTGATAAAAAATTGACTTAAGTAAGATGATAGGAATGATCACCAACACGGCAGAAATTAGTATAACTATAAAGAGGGCAGTTTGAACTTGTTCGGCTAACTGGCGGATGTTGAGTGTAAACTCTACTTTAACGTCTGCTGCATCATTGACAGCAAATTGAGGGCGTATAGAGTTAAATTGAGACTGAATAAACTCGGCGAATGCTGGCAGCTCTGACGACGAATTGATACTAAACACTTCCGCGCCTTGATAATCTCTAAGCGTGAAGTTTGAAAAGGTATTGCCGTTTGCAATTGATTTTTTTAAGTTTTCTGCAGAAATATCGTTTATAGAAAGCTCATTTATATATTTACTAACGGTTACTTGAGCACTTTTTTGTGCTTCGCTCACCGCATTATCAAAGCCCACTGAAATGAAGTAGCTTCCTGCTGCAACACACAATAACCAAGATATTATTTGTATTAAAATAAGTTTTTTAAATCCAGCCATTTTTTCAATCTTTTTGATATTACAAAGAAAAGGAATCAAGTCCTTGATTATTTAACTAAATGCAACATTTAATAGTTTTTAATCAATGTTTTAGTTATAGGATAGAAGGGTAGTGGAAATAGTAGTGGATGTCTATGGAATTCTTAGAATTGGCTCCCCCTCCCCGACTCGAACGGGGGACCTGCGGATTAACAGTCCGTCGCTCTAACCAACTGAGCTAAGGGGGAACTAAATTTTGACTTGTATGATATTGGCTCCCCCTCCCCGACTCGAACGGGGGACCTGCGGATTAACAGTCCGTCGCTCTAACCAACTGAGCTAAGGGGGAACTACATCATATACATAAACTTGGCTCCCCCTCCCCGACTCGAACGGGGGACCTGCGGATTAACAGTCCGTCGCTCTAACCAACTGAGCTAAGGGGGAATCGTTTATGGTTAAAAAGCTTGGCTCCCCCTCCCCGACTCGAACGGGGGACCTGCGGATTAACAGTCCGTCGCTCTAACCAACTGAGCTAAGGGGGAAGCGTCTTGCCTTTCAACGGGGCGAAATATTAATGACCGCGCTGCAAAGTGTCAACATATAAAAGTCATAAATTAAAAAAAGAGGTTTATTCGTTGTTTTTATGTGCAATCTGCGTGTTTTATAGCTTTATTTGAAACCATTTATTGGACTTTCAATAAAACCATTAGTAGTTAATTAGCGCTGAGTGATCGTTTGCTATAGCCAATTGAGTAAATAAAATACGACTTTGAAATGATTTAGTCTGTTTAAAACACAAATTTAAAAAGTACTGACTCTTGGTTTTAGCTATTTATACTCAAAAATCTGACGTTAGGGTATTTTTTAATCCGAAATAATAAAATCTAAAGCGTATGCTTTATAACGTTTGTAATTTTAGCACCTAACCATATACGCAAGTAAAAGCAAAGGTGCTCATAATTAATACAATCAATGACTTGCAATTATTAATGCTGAAAACAGGTTAGCCTAATAATCACATTGTAAATAAAATTTATTAACCTGATGAAATAGGTTTGCAAAGGTTATAAAACAATATAAAAGCAAATCTCATAACTTTTTAAGTCAGGAGTAAAAGTGTATCTCTCTTAAACCCTTTATAAATGCGGGGTCCAATGAGTTATCCACGGTTTCTGTGGATAACTCTGTTTATGAAACTTTAAAAACATCAGCAGCACCAGTAATTTAGAGTGCTACAACGATTTCAAGCTTTTAAAACATTATTTTTATTTCATTTAAAAACAATGATTTAAGGTTTTTGTTTTATTGTGTGTGATACGATGAGTGGAATTTTTCGTTACGATAAATCTAAAAGTAGATTTGTGTAAAAAAGCATCAGGTAACGCGTGTGTTTTGTAATAAAAGTAACAATTATGTGTCTTAATTGTTTTTTGGCGCGTTAAGCCGCTATTTTAACAATACCGTTTAAAAAACAATGTTTACTTTGAGGGCGTGCTTTAAGCGGTTTTGTTGCATTAAATCTATTGATAAATCCGTGGCTTGAATTGCCCTGATGCTTTAAAATGATCAACTCAGTAAAAGAGGCTATTTATTTCATGCGCGCAACACAAAATCCCAAGACTCGCCCAGATTTACTAAATGCTCCTATCTTGCCCACGTTGAAAACCATGACTGTTCCAATGATTTTTGGCATGATCATGTTAATGATGTTTAATATTGTTGATACCTTTTTTATTAGCTTGTTAGGTACTGAGCCCCTTGCCGCAGTGAGTTTTACATTCCCTGTTACATTTACTGTAATTAGTTTGGCTATAGGATTAGGAATAGGTACCTCAGCTGTCATTGCAAAAGCATTAGGCAGTAACAAAATAGATGAAGCCCGGTTTGATGCCAGCATCTCTATATTGGTGGCTGTTGCACTGGTGCTTACGTTATCGCTTATTGGTTATCTACTTATTGACCCTGTATTTACATTATTAGGGGCAGGGCAGCAGGTGCTGCCGTTAATTCATGACTACATGAATATTTGGTTTATTGGCAGTGTATTTTTAATCACACCAATGATTGGTAACTCCGTATTACGTGCCAGTGGCGATACTAAAACGCCCAGTATCGTAATGGGAGGTGCAGGGCTTATAAATGCAATACTCGACCCCATGTTTATATTTGGTTTTGGTCCTATACCCGCTATGGGTATACAAGGGGCTGCAATTGCAAGTGTAATAGCCTGGGCTGTGGCTGTTGTTATTATCTTATATATTTTAATAGCAAAACGGTTACTTAGTTTAAAAGCTGGGTCACAAACAGTTATGGGGTCAATCCGCAAAATATTAAAAATAGGTGTACCTGCCGCAAGTGCTAATATGCTTACACCAATTGCAATGGCAGTAATGACGGCACTTGTTGCTAATCATGGTCCTGAGGCTGTTGCCGCGTTTGGTGTTGGTAGCAGAATAGAGTCTATTGCAAGTATTTTAGTTCTTGCCTTATCAATGACACTCCCTCCATTTGTTAGTCAAAATTTTGGGGCTGGAAAGTTATGTAGAGTGAAGGATGCATACAAAGGGACATTGAAGTTTGTCATGGTTTGGCAGTTCATAATTTATATTTTACTGATTATTTTTTCTGGCGTTATAAGTCAGTTATTTGGTAAAGAGCAAGCGGTTATAGATGTCATTAAACTTTTTATTTATATCATTCCACTTAGTTATGGTCTGCAAGGTGTGATCATATTATCAAACTCATCGTTTAATGCTTTGCATAAACCAATGAACGCACTGTTTTTAAGTGTTATTCGGTTGTTTATTTTTTATGTTCCGTTTGCTTATTTAGGTAGTCATTTTGCAGGGTTAACGGGATTATTTATAGGTGCTGCTGTCGGTAATTTATTTACCGCATTGGTAGCGTATAAATGGTTTATAAAAGAGCTTGAGTGTTTGAGCAGTCAGTCGTTACAGGAGTGCAATAGTTGAGTGATCATTTTCAGTTAAAATCACAGTTTAAACCAGCAGGGGATCAACCCACCGCAATAAAGCAGTTGTGCGAAGGTTTAGAGGCCGGGCTTGCTCATCAAACATTGTTAGGGGCTACAGGTACGGGTAAAACTTTTACCATGGCTAATATTATTAGCGACTTAAATCGCCCAACAATTATTATGGCCCACAATAAAACGTTGGCTGCACAGCTTTATGGTGAAATGAAAGAGTTTTTCCCAAAAAATGCCGTTGAATATTTTGTTTCTTATTACGACTATTACCAACCAGAGGCCTATGTTGTATCGAGCGATACGTTTATCGAAAAAGATGCCTCAATAAATGAGCACATAGAACAAATGCGTTTAAGTGCTACTAAAGCACTACTTGAACGCCGCGATACCATTATTGTTGCATCGGTTTCGGCTATTTATGGTTTGGGTGACCCCCAGTCATACATGAAAATGATGTTGCTATTAAAAGTTGGCGAAAAAGTTGATCAGCGTGACATGCTTCGCCGCTTAGCCGAAATACAATATACCCGTAACGACATAGAGTTTAGCCGAGGTACATACCGGGTTCGCGGTGAAGTGGTCGACATATTTCCTGCAGAGTCAGAAACATATGCAGTGCGTGTAGAAATGTTTGACGACGAAATAGAACGCTTGAGTATTTTTGATCCGCTGACAGGTGCAGTTGAAAAACATATTGTGCGTGCCACTATTTATCCTAAAACGCACTATGTAACTCCGCGAGAAAAAATTCTTGGCGCAATTGAAAATATAAAAATAGAGCTAAAAGATCGCAGGGCCCAATTGTTAAGTGCCAATAAATTGGTAGAAGAGCAGCGCATAGCACAGCGGACACAATACGATATAGAAATGATGACCGAGTTGGGTTATTGCTCGGGAATAGAAAACTACAGTCGATATTTATCGGGGCGAACTCCTGGCGATCCGCCACCAACATTGCTTGATTACCTGCCTGATGATGCATTAATGATTATTGATGAATCCCATGTAACGGTGTCGCAAATTGGCGCTATGTATAAAGGCGACAGAAGCCGAAAAGAAAACCTTGTAGAATATGGTTTTAGAATGCCTTCAGCCATGGATAATCGCCCACTTAGATTTGAAGAGTTTGAAGCCATTGCTCCGCAAACCATTTATGTATCGGCAACGCCTGGCGACTTTGAAATGGAGCGCAGTGGCGGGGAAGTTGCAGAGCAAATTATTCGTCCAACAGGGCTTTTAGACCCGCTTATAGAAGTAAGGCCCGTTGGCGACCAAGTTGATGATTTATTGTCAGAAATATACCAATGTGTTGATAAAGGTGAGCGCGTATTAGTTACTACGCTTACTAAACGTATGTCTGAAGATTTAACCGACTACCTAAGTGAACACGGCGTAAAAGTGCGTTACTTGCATTCAGATATAGATACTGTAGAGCGCGTAGAGATAATTCGTGATTTACGCGCAGGGGTATTTGACGTATTAGTTGGCATTAACTTACTAAGAGAAGGTTTAGATATGCCTGAAGTGGCGCTGGTTGCGATACTGGATGCCGACAAAGAAGGCTTTTTACGTTCAACGCGCTCGCTTATTCAAACTATTGGTCGTGCCGCGCGTCACTTAGATGGCCGTGCTATTTTATATGGCGATAAAGTGACTAAATCTATGGCAAAAGCGATAGATGAAACAAGCCGCAGGCGCGAAATCCAACATCAATACAATATAGATAACGGCATAGAGCCACGTGCTTTGGCTAAAAAGATTCTTGATGTGATGGATGTAGGGGAAGAGGCTGGCCCTAAAGATAACCTACAACTTATTCGCAAAGAGTCTAAAAAGGTGCTTAGCGCGAAAGAAATTGCAGCGCAAATCAAGCAGCTTGAAACTAAAATGCACGCGTATGCGAGTAATTTAGAATTTGAAAAGGCGGGCTCTGTGCGCGACGAAATACACGAACTACAACAACAGTTGATTAATTAAAAAATGACTATAAATTTTACGCCTCTTATCACGGCACTTGAGAGTGCCCCTATTTTAAATAACGAACTGTGTCGTGTTTTTCACGGGCGAGGCCATAGTATTGAGGCATTGAGCCACTTAAATTTAGATTTTTACCCGCCAAGCTTATTTTTAGTCTCTTACGATGAAATAGACGACAACACGCTTAATCAGTTAACCGAAACACTTTGGCAATGGGCGCAAGCGCATTACCCAGAATTAATTACCTCGCTTGTTTATCAGCAGCGTGCGGGTGTGCAAAGCCAAAACACAGTCATGTTTGGAACGCTCCCTGATAAGCATACAGTAACCGAAAACGGAATTCGCTTTTTAGTCGATTTGCAAAGTCGCCAAAATACAGGAATTTTTCCTGATATGCGAAGCGGCCGCGAGTTTGTAATGGCTAATAGTAAGCATGGCAAAGTACTTAATTTATTTTCATACACGTGCGGTTTTTCGTTAGCAGCAATGCAAGGCGGTGCCGATCATGTAATGAATATGGATATGAGTAAAGGGGTACTTAAAGTAGGTAAGCAAAACCATCAGTTAAATGGTTTTGACAAAGGGGTGAGTTACTTACCTCACGATATTTTAAAGTCGTTTGGTAAATTAAAAAAAGCAGCCCCGTTTGATTTAATTATTGTCGATCCGCCGAGTTTTCAAAAAGGCAGCTTTATTTTAACTAAAGACTACCAAAAAGTGCTTCGCAGGCTCCCAGAGTTACTTAATCAAACAACAAAATTGCTTTTATGCGCCAACAGCCCCGAGCTCTCAGAGGATGCATTTAAAGCACTGATTGACGAGCACACACAAGGTGCGATTACATTCGTAGAACGCCTTGCACCTACCGACCGCTTTATTGAAATAGACAGTGATAAAAGTTTAAAAGCACTCGTCTATAAAATGTCACATTCGCCTGATTAAATGAAACTCAGTAAACGACTGACTGCGATTGATGCGCTTATAACACGCCAGCAAAACACTATTTGGGATTGTTGCTGTGATCATGGCTATTTAGGAATGGCTTTGTTGAAGCGCTCAGCTGCCGATAAGGTCATGTTTGTTGATATTTTGCCAAATGTGATGACCGATTTAGAAGCGCGGTTAACTCATAATAAAAAATTTAGGGAGCCTGGTAATAAAAAGCCAGAATGGCAGGTCTTGTGTCAGGACGTTGGAAGTATAAAGCTTGATGATGTAACAAATCAGGTAGTGGTTATAGCGGGTATAGGCGGTGAATTAGCGCTGCGTTTAGTGCAGCAAATAATAGCTAACAACTCGTCAGAGTCTGTAAAGCATGTGCGATTTATTTTATGCCCAATTCACCACACCTATTTACTGCGCAGTGGTTTACACAAGCTTAATTTGGGTTTGCATAGTGAGCACATTATAAGCGATAAAAACCGTATATACGAACTCATAGAGGTTAGCTTTAAAAGCAGCCAAACGGTAAGTAAAACAGGTGATGCCATGTGGGACTTAAATAATAAACAGCATACGGCTTACATTCAACGATTGTTAAATCATTATAATAAAATGCTCAATAAAGATGAGCTTTATTGTCAAAAAGTTATAAGCGACTATCAAAGTCTATACGATAGTTAAAAAAGCCCAATTTTGTCGGGCGGCTGTGATCTAATTACATAACAAAACACGTAATGTAAGCACAGTTAATATCTTGCCCAGTGCGAGTTTATTTGGTTTATTTATGTCAGATAAAAATAGTCACCTAAATACGTTACTCAGTAACGACAAAAAATGGCAACATAGCTACGAGCAGCCAATTCCTTATGCGCCGCTTGTGCAATTAGCTAATAATAATTGGGTCGTCCCACAGCATTTTTTACGATACAAGCATACACTTGAAAGTGTAAATGAAGTTCTCGAAGGCATAGAATTTTCGGCCCACTTTAGAGTCCTAGCTGCACAAAAAGGCGATGAAATATACCTACAAGTTGCAGTACTAAGCCCTGACAACTACAAAAAAAGTGGCCATCAAAATGCCGATAAAGCAAAAAAATTGCTATTTGGTAGACGCTGGATAGTAGAAGAAAACTTACCCACTTCAGAACTTATTCAAACTGCTTTTTTAGCTTTAAAAGTAGCGCGTGAGCACGAAGTTAGAGAGTTATTTCAATTAAAACAAAATGGTGCAATTAGCACACCATTTAATAATCATCACGATTTACCTGTCATGTCGCAAAACCCAGAGTTAGTTTTACAAACGCACAATTGCGATAATATTAGCGATTTGGTTAGTCGTATTGTGTTTGCTGATTCGATTGTTGAACTGACCGACTATCAAGCCATTACTGACGAGCAGCATTTGTATACAGTAAAGCTGCATTGCGATGGCGCTCAGTTAAGCGAGTTCAACAATAAATCAATTGCGTTTTTGACTACGGGGTCGTCAAGTAATCACTTTTTACATGGTTTTATCACAGCCTTAGTTAACACAAGCAACGACTACGTAAATGAGCAGTTTAAGTATCAAGGTTTTGCTCGTTTTAGTAAAAATGTGGCGGTAGAAAGTATTGGTAAGTTAAGCATTGCAATGCGCTCACCAAATACAGTTGATTTGTGCTCAATGGGTAAGCAAGAAGCTAATCAATTAAACTTCGAAATAGACAGCGGGCGAGCACCTCAGGGGTGTGGACAAGCTATAGGTGGGTTTTTAGCAGCCCATGGAATAGAGCAACCAGAAAATGCCCATCTATATCCAAATTACCTTTAATAAATAAAGCGAACGAGTAAGCGTTTAAAAACGCTTACAGTTTGTTGATCTCTTGCTTAACGTTAAAGCTTGAGTCAGTCACAATGGCTTCAAGTGTTTGTACACGTTCTCTTAGTGCAATCACTTCTGCTTTTGTTTCGGCAAGTTGTTTATTAGCATCGCTATTGTTGTTTTGCATTTTATGTTTAAATTCTAAATGCTTTTTATACATATCGTAAACCACACCCGAACCCACAGATATAAGCACAATAAGTACAATCATCGTAGTACCAGACATAACTATATTCCTTTTATAATTTTATTTTTAAAGTATACGCTTTCTTCACTTTAGATAAAGCTGACAATTGTAACTTTATTTGTAAAGGGCGATGATTTGAAATAAATCAATTAACACTGTGGCTATATACATGTACATCAGTGCTTTTTGTCTGGTGTTCATACTTTATACAGTAACAGGGTTGTTTAATGTAAAATCAATCGCCATATAGTTACTAACACACTATTTTATAAACTAATTTTATCAGAGAGTTATTATGCTAAATAATAAAATACCTCCCGTTATAGTCGTTCTATTTTTTGCAGGCATTATGGCGCTAATAGCGCATTACAGTGTTATTGACTTTACTGTATTTGTTGCCTATTTTGCGGCAAGTTTAGTTATTATTGGTTGCGCAAGCTGTGTTGCGGGTGTTGTGAGCTTTAAGCTAGCCAAAACCACAGTAAACCCCAATAAACCAGAACAGGCATCAAAATTAGTTACCAGCGGTATTTACCGAATTTCACGTAATCCCATGTATTTAGGATTTGCATTTATTTTAGCTGGGTGGGGCGTGTGGTTAAGTTCGGTTTGGGCAATGCTAGGTGTTGTTGGTTTTATTGGTTATTTAACGTTGTTTCAAATAATGCCAGAAGAACGTGCACTTAGTAAATTATTTGGTGATGAATTTACTGCCTACAAAACACGCGTAAGACGCTGGTTGTAATTTTTTAAAAGTGTTTTTAATTATACGCCGTGTAATTAAATGCTATGCAATAAAAAAGGCTGCCATCAAAAGCAGCCTTTTCATTGTATGACCTAAATAACTCTTTATTTGTTGCTTATTCGTATTCTAACGGATCTGTAATATTGTTTAGTGCAAATGCTTCTAAACGTTCTTGGCAAGCACCACACTTACCACAGGCCTTTTCACGGCCGTTATAACAGGTCCATGTTTGGCTGTAATCTAAACCCATTTTTATCCCGTCAGTTAAAATATCAATCTTGGTGTTATTCAGATACGGGCTAAAAATTTCAACGGCATCATAATTAGCTATACGACACACATCATCCATTTTCTTCACAAACTCAGGGCGGCAGTCGGGGTAAATAGCATGATCTCCAGAATGTGCACCGTAATAAACTTGGCTTGCTTTTAGTGATACCGCATAACCAACAGCCAAAGAAAGTAAAATCATATTTCGATTTGGCACTATCGTGCTTTTCATGCTTTCTTCTTCGTAGTGGCCTTCTGGTACGTCGATGTTATCGGTTAATGATGAGCCACCAATAAGCTGATTAATAGCTGATATATCAACTATTTTGTGTGACACATTGAGTTTTTCACACACATTTGCTGCAACTTTAAGCTCTTTTACATGACGCTGACCATAGTCAAACGAAAGGGCATATACATCATGGCCTTGTTGCAGGGCTTTATTTAACACGGTGAACGAGTCCATACCGCCGGAATAAATAACAACTACTTTTTGCGTCATATCTGTTTTGCTCTTAGTTTTAATAGAGGTTTATATCAGGGCGCGATATACTACACGGCCTCGGCTTAAATAACAATTTTTGCTCAGCGCTTTTTCGTCTTTAATAGTAGCAATGTTGCTGCTAGGTAGTAAGTGAGATCTCTTTTGTACAAAATAAATGAAGTGTTTGAAACCATTCAAGGTGAAGCAAGCTTTACTGGCACACCCTCAATATTTTTACGCCTGCAAGGTTGCCCAGTAGGGTGTTCGTGGTGCGACACAAAACAAACATGGGATGTAGACAACGTATACAAAGTGTCTCTTGACGAAACCGTAGAGAAAAAAGCCGACTCAGATCATTGGGCCGATGCCAGTGCCGAGCAAGTACTTGAGCTGTTTAAATCACGTGGCTATACAGCAAAGCATGTTGTAATTACTGGCGGCGAGCCGTGTATGTACGATTTAAATCCAGTTTGTAAGCTATTGCACGATAATGGCTTTACCACACAAATAGAAACCAGCGGCACGTTTGAAATACTTGCCCCGGAGCAAACATGGGTTACCGTTTCGCCTAAAATAAACATGCGCGGCGGTTATGAAGTACTTACCAGCGCCATGAAGCGTGCCAATGAAATTAAGCACCCAGTAGCGATGCAAAAGCACGTAGAAGAGCTAGAAGAATTATTCTCTAAAACAGGGGTAAATCCTAAGCTTGTCTATTTACAGCCAATTAGCCAAAAGGTATCTGCAACCAAATTAGCAATCGACACCTGTATCGACAAAAACTGGCGCCTATCAATACAAGTACACAAGTATTTGGGAATTAGTTAAAGCGAAAGAGCAGCTGTAAGTGCTTAGCTGCTCTGCGTTAAGTTATATTCTGTAGATAAAAGGTTGGGTTGAGTGAAACGAATCCCAACATAGCAATTCCAATGCTCATTTATTCAAACATTCTTCACATTAACACACCAGCCTATTTAAACACGTAGCCGGATAAGCAAAGTGCTATCCGAGACGCTTAGTTAATTTCTTCCTTGCAGTGATAGCACTTATTTGTTGGCAGGCGATAGCTAGTAGCTGATTGCATTATCTGGTTTTTCTTACACTTTGGGCAAAAGTAATTAATAACATTCACAATTAGTACGATTGCAAAAATAAAACTGCCAATATAAAACGGGTTTGCATAAAACTGATTACTTGCCGGCGAAAACTGAAACCCAATAATACATGTGATCAAAGCCACTAAATACGCTTTAAATCTAACTGCCTTTTTCAAATTTAAATCCTTATATTTTGTTCTTTATGTACTTTTATCAAATAGTTTAGTGCTTATCCATATTTGATAAAAAAATATATCTCTGACAAAATAATTAGTGGGAAAGATGGTGCGTACTGGATTTAAGTGCACTTGAAGGGGAGTTTTGACTAGGTATTTTTTATCCAGCCGATACTGAGTACATAACGGCTACCTTTTTCTATTTTCGATACTTGGTGCTCGCTGATATCAGGACGAAATAACTTGATTCGTTTTGTTTCAAATAGGGGGTTAGAGCAAATAAACTCCCCGCCTATATCCGCTTTCTTTAACACAATATTTAGCCTGTAATGTTGACCAGCTTTAACGTGGTAAATGTGCGGAGGTATTTCACTTCCTTTTGGAAACTTTAATAAATACGCATCAAACTTTATTGGCCAAAATGCACCACAAATCAGCATTTTATCATAGCCTGATTTTTGCCTGCCTCGTGACCATCGAAATAGCTTTTTTACAAAATACATACACACTCCTTGATTTAGAAGCTTTTAATTGTTGCTTAAAGCATTATGCACATCGAATATGAGCACTTGGGGGCTTATAAATTATTCAGCACCATTTGTTTTATTTTATGAGCTTTTACAAAGTGATCTAATTGATGGGTTTGAATCCACCAAGTAGCAGCTTCCATTAACAGTTCAGGATTGTTGTTTTTATTAGCAAAAAAAGCATAGAAAGACAGGCCTACATTATCACCTTTACTGGCAATTTTTTTATCACACACTTCAATGATTTTAGTTCTTAATTCTTGTCTCATAAATAAGTGACCTAATAGATCGTATTGGTGAAAACAAAAAGGGACAAATTGTAACTTCAAATTCAAAACGAGCAATTGTATATTTATCTCTCGAAGATACTTTATTTAACCTGGATATTTAGTAAATAACATAAAAAAGCGCTGCTCTAAGACAACGCTTTATGTATTTTTTTGGAAGTAATTAGCTAGCTTATTCTGCTGCCAAATAATCAAGCACCACTTGGTGATGATCTTTGGTTTTAAATTTATCAAATAAGTGTTTAATTTTACCGTCTTGGCCTACTAAAAATGTTAGGCGGTGAATACCATCGTATTCTTTACCCATAAATTTTTTGTAGCCCCATACACCAAATGCTTCTGCAATGGCGTGATCCTCATCGGCTAATAAATCAAAGTTAAGCTCTTTTTTAGTTTCAAAGTTTTTAAGGCGCTTAATTGGATCTGGGCTAATGCCTACAACACGCGTGTTAAATTTAGCAAGCTCGTCTTGTTGGTCGCGCAGGTTTTCTGCTTGTACGGTACAACCCGGAGTAGAAGCTTTAGGGTAAAAATACACAAGTACTTGTTGCTCTTTTAACAATTCACTTAAAGTGATTGTTTCGTCGTTTTGGTTTTGTAAGCTAAAAGCGGGGGCTGTATCACCTGCTTGTAATGGACTAATTGTGTTCATGCTATTTCCTTAACGAATGCGTTTAAAAATATAATCTACGTTTAGGGTATGAGAAAGGCTCTCAAAACTAATTTTAAATTTATCTATGTCTACATCTATTGGGATATTAAATTCTACTTCACAGCGCATTTTTGTGTCAGTATCTTCGTTAAATGTATCTGACTTTAAAGAACAAATGCTGATGTGGTTATCGGCAAAAAAGCGTGTCACTTTGCTTAGTGTGCCCGGGGTATCTATACCTGTGTATTCGAGCGTGTAGCCGGCACAAAACTCGCCAGGGGTATGGCTTGTAGTGCGTTTCATCATGGTTAGCAGGCCAAGTTCCATTGCTTTGGTTGGTAACACATGTTCAATTCTGCTTATGGCCGACATGTCACCATGCAATAACATTATAAAGGTAAACTCACAGCCTAAAATGGCAATGCGGCTGTCTATAATATTACAGTGGCAGTCGCTAACCAATTGCGTAAGCTCACTGACAATACCCGGCCTGTCTTCGCCGATAGCGGTTAACACAATTTGATGATTTGAAAATGCAGTCATGGGTTAAAATACCTAAGTTACAAGGGTTATAACAACGCAATGGATAACACTACTAAATACACTCGAGGACGTGCTCGGCGGCGAAGTTTAACACAAAACGGTGTCTAAACTATAATGCGGGCTAATTAAGCGCGTTTAAAGTACGGTGTTTCTTGTTTTTACTGGCACAGGAAAGTACCATAGCTAAAATTTGCTTAATTGCCCTTAGTTTTTTTCTAAGTTGAGGTGCTGAACTTTATTGCAATTAAGTAGCCAAATAAAAATGTAAAGTTAATATTGATTTTACACTGAACCAAATCGGCATAACCCACTCATATATTTGTTAAAACAATTAAAGGGTATGCTAAGGAGAATTATCTGTGCAGTATTGGATCCCAAAAGCACTTGCAGTAAGTGCATTGGTAAGTTTATCAGGGTGTAGTGTATTTGTTAACGATGCGCATAATGAACGTAATTACCGCGCGCATGAGCCAGTAAAAGCACCAGCGTCTTTATCTCAGCCGGCTCAAGATCCAGTTTATAAAATGGAAGTAGGTCAATACAACAATAATCCAGACGCAACCAATTATCGCCCACCCGCTCAAGTACTCACTGTAGCAAAAGGCAGTTGGGTCGAAGAGGCTGATAATTTAGCACGCGTATATTTTGATAAAAACGATGGCATTGTTGATTTAGATGACTTTATTTGGGATTCAATTAAAGCTGTTTTAGCTGAAAATAACACCGCTACAACCAAAGAAGACAAGCTACTTGGTATTATTGAAACCGATTGGTACGCAATTATTAAAACCGAAGAAAGCTGGTTGTGGGGCGATGAAAAAAACGATGACCTGCAACGTTTTAGATTTTCTATTGAAAAAAAATCGCATGAACGTACAGCTTCTTTACGTGCTGAATTAATAGATTTTAAGGGTGATACAACACTTACAGACTTGCTTAAACAGCAATTAGAAGTGCGTGCACTTAACCAAGTTATTACGGAATTTGATTACCGCTATCGCCAACTTGAAGTTGATATGCGCAAGCGTCAAGGTATTATTTCTTTAGAAATGGGCTTTGACAATAAAGGCAATGCAGCGTTGGTTACTGAGCAATCTTACGATGCGGTATTTGATCGTTTTTCAGGCTTTTTAGAGCGTTTGTCGTTTACTATTGTTGAAATAAACCAAGATACAGGTTTAATTACAGCTGACTATAAAGCTCCAGAGAGCAGTATGTGGGATTCGATTTGGGGCGACGATGTTGCGCAATTACCTATTGATGAAGGCCAATACCAAATTTTAGTGAGTAAAACCAAGCAAGGTGGCACAAGCTTAACCTGGATGGACGATAAAGGCGAAACGCTTGAGCCAGGTACCATGAATGGTTTACAACAAGCACTAGAAGCAGCACTTATTAAGCGCGGCATTAAAATATAAATAATAATACGTCTTACCACAAAAAGAGCGCTTAGCTCTTTTTGTGGTTTTTATAGGTTAAAAATATGTCTCAATTATCAACTTCACCTCAGTACGATTGGCGTACTTGGTTTGCGTTCCTTGTGCCTTCGCTAATTGGTGTGTTTTTGTTTATGACGCCGGTGTCGAGCGGTGAAGCAATGACGATTCCTATTGCAATGATGGCCAAAGCCATGCAAGTATTTTTTGCAGATACAGCACAAGCCATTATTACTGCCATAATTTGTATAACGGGTGCGTTTTCACTCATTGTAAGTGTTTTTAAGCCTCAAGTGATTTGTAAAATACCGCTTTTAAATCATTTGTTTAACGTTAGTTGGATTTGGTTAGTTACGCGTTTATTTGGTACAGCATTTGTATTAATGACCTTCTTAGGCGTGGGGCCGCATGCGATCACGTCTGAAAATACAGGGGCACTCGTGTTAAACGACTTACTTCCTGTGTTGTTTTCGGTATTTATACTAGCAGGGCTTTTACTCCCTTTGTTACTTAATTTTGGGTTGCTTGAGTTGGTAGGTACATTATTAACTAAAGTGATGCGCCCGTTATTTGGCGTTCCAGGGCGAAGTGCCGTTAACTGTGTGGCATCGTGGTTAGGTGATGGTAGTGTGGGAATATTAATGACTGCGCGCCAGTACGAAGATAAATACTACACACAACGCGAAGCCGCTATTATTGGTACTACATTTTCTGCTGTTTCCATTACGTTTTGTTTAGTGGTTATTGGCCAAGTAAAGCTTGAGTATTTATTTGCTCCGTTTTATTTAACGGTGTGCTTGGCAGGTATTACTGCTGCTATTATTGTGCCGCGCTTACCACCGCTTAGGTTTAAAAAAGATTTACTTATTGATGGCTCAGAGCCTGATGCAAACTCAGAGCTGGTGCCCGAAGGTAAATCATTAGTGGGTCATTCTTTAGATATAGCGCTGGCCAAGGCAGATAAATCGCCGGGTGTAGTGGGCACATTAAAAGAAGGCGTACACAACGCACTTGATATGGTATTTGCTGTATTACCTGTTGTTATGGCCGTAGGTACATTTGCATTAATCATTGCAGAATATACGCCGCTATTTCAATATTTAGGTATGCCGTTTATTCCATTCTTAGAATTGTTGCAAGTGCCTGAAGCTGAGGCTGCAGCACAAACAATCATGGTTGGTTTTGCCGATATGTTTATCCCTTCAATCCTTGCAGCTGGGACTATTGAGAGCGATGTAACACGCTTTATCATTGCCGCGATGAGTGTGACTCAGCTTATTTATATGTCTGAAGTGGGGGCGCTGCTGTTAGGAAGCAAAATTCCAGTAAACATTGTTGAGCTGTTCGTAATATTTATTCTCAGAACACTTATAACATTGCCGATTATTTCGTTAATGGCACATTGGCTTGTTGGTTAAGCTTATTTTTAAATTAAAAGCCCTGATTTATCAGGGCTTTTTTGTGTCTTGTTTGTTTTTTAAGTGTGAGTCTGACTTTTTAAATTCCATATTAGCACTGTGTTTTATTAAGGCAATATTTCCTATTACAACACCAAATACCATCACCACAATGAGGATTACTTGCCATGTTTGCATTTTAATTTCTCAGTTTTTGTTTGCTGATTATTTTACGTTTTTAAATAGTAATTACCAGCAAACAAATCAATAGGGTATTAAAATCGCTTGGCAACCGATAAGGTCATAAATGAAACCCCGCATTAGAATAATGAATAATTCGCAAAGCAATGTTTGTATCGCCTAAGTCGGCAACGAGTCCAATACGATCTTCAAATTGATAATGGCTACTTAAATTTTTACCACCAAACTGTGTTTCGTCAATAAGTGAAACACCAATGCCTGCTTCAACATAAAACGGGGTGTTATTAAAACTAAATGCTGGAAACTGCAATACAGGCGATACCGCTAATACCAAGTTGGATTGTGAGTGGTGGTAATGCGCAAATTCCCACAGGTTTACACTGGTTTCGATATAAAAGCGGGTATCTCCAACTAAGTTTTGCATTTTTGGCATATGGTATTGATAAGCTAATTTTATTCCATTTATATTACCCGTGCCTTTAAGTACGTCGACAGCGTAGCCATGGTTTGATTGCGCTAATGCTGTGGTATTAATAAAAAGTGAGGCGATTAATAAAATAAGTATTTTAAAAAAGGATTTCATAGCTGCTCGCTGATAGTTGGTTTATCGAAAAAACAAATGATGAGGGTGGGGAGGTTATAAATACAAGACGAGAGAAAATGGGGATGTATACGGTGTGTTAATAGGTTTTATTAACTTATTGAAATTTAATTACTTAATCTATTGGTGCTTTTTGGGCATTAATAAGTTGCTTATTTGTGCCTTTTTTATTGCGTATTAATGACGTAAATTAGCCCTATCTTAATCACACAAACAAAAAATATTATGAAACTTATTAAACTATTTTTAATTGCTACCGCATTTTTAAGCACATCGCTTTATGCACAAGCTCAGCAATCACCAGATATACTTTTGGAGTCTGTTGCAGACACCCTTTTTGCTGATATAGGTAAAGTGAACAGTAAAGGTAATGCCAGTAAAAGTGAAATGTCGGGAATTGTTGAAAAACGTTTAATGCCACACATTGATATTAAGTTTGTGTCTTTTAAACTATTAGGTAAACACATTAAAGGTATTGAGCGCCAACAAGCTGTTGATTTTATTGACGCGGTTGAGCATTACTTAACTGGTACATATGCCGGTGCATTAATGAAATACACAGGCCAAAAAGTGGTTTTTGAGCGCAATAATGCACAAAGCGACTCAGAATATGCCACGGTTAATACGCAAATTATAGAGCCTAACGCCCCCACAATTGATTTAAGCTTTAAGTTACGCCTAGGTAAAGACAACCAATGGAAAGTGTACGACATTGTGGCTGAAGGTATTTCGCTTTTAAGTGCTAAGCAAAAAGAGATCATCCAGCGCATTTCAGATGTAGGCATTGACCAAGTAATTAGTGAGTTAAAGAACAAATAATTAACCTTTTTGTGTGAAAAAGATCAAGCCCAGCTCCAACCTAAAAAGCAGCCAAGTAATTAGTTACTTGGCTGCTTTTATATTTTTGATTATTCATCTACTTTGTTCTAGCGTGGCGATTTGGGTGTGCTAGAATATTGCCTCTTTGATTAAGCGTGGTGTCAGCTGAAAGCTGTTATAAACTGACCACTTACCTAAGCTACACTGGAGTTGTGTTGTTTTAATGGAAAATGTACTGATTTGGCCAAAGGAATATCCGTTACTCATTAAAGGTCTTGTAGAGCAAAACGGTGCCTTTATTTTAGATGCATTAGAAGCTTGGCCTGCTTGTCGTTCTACAAATGAAGACGATGGTGTGTGTACCACTGTTTTGCCCCCTATTTATTATTTGGCCTGGTTAACCCCGCTTGAGCCTTTTGAAGAGTGTTATTTCCAACATATTTGTGAATACGACGAAGATGCACAAGCGTATATTGGCGCAATGAAAACTCATTTTTACGATAATGAATATACCCCAGAGAGCTTAGTGCTTTTGTTGTGCCAACGTTTAGAAAAATACGCAAGTGTTGCTGCACAAAATGCCGTTGAAACACCGCTTTCATTATTAAGCTTATTTTTTAGTAAACGCTATTTTACACTGATTGAACATGCGTTAAATAATGGCAGTAAGCTCAGTGCTGTTGATGCGTTATCGCTTTGGAAAGAAGTTGATTTTAGAGATCGCTTAAGTCACTTTATACCGGAGTCAATTGCTGACCTAGCCGTGTTAAGTGAACTTGCAAGTGACAAAGTAGCAATGGGTAAAGACTATTTTACTTTATTAAAACAAGTGTCGCCTGATGTTGATTCTGTTGTTTTACTTGAGCAAGCATTACTAACACATTTGCGTAAAAAAACGGCTAAGCAAACAATGGCTATGCGTTTTATTGAGCAAGGAGCAACAGGCACATTAGCTGATGAAAACGGTAAAACTGCATTTATGTGGGCAGCAGAGCGTGGTTTTGTAAACGTGGTGCAAACCTTATTACCTCAGCAAGATAAAAAAGCCCTTGATAGCCTTGGTAACACTGCATTGCATTATGCTGTGCTCTCTAAAAATGAATCGTTAATGGTGATGCTAATTAAAGCCGGGTTTGATTTTAGAGCGCGTAATAACGAGGGCTTAAGTTGTTATAGGTTGGCTGTGAGTATCAAAGCGCAAAACCTAGTTAAATGCCTAGAGCGTGACTTTGGAATTAAAGAGCTATCCCCTGAAGGGCAATTTGATCGTATTAAAAAAGTGCATGTTTTACATGCTATTGTGACTTTATTATTGCCATTACAGTTATTTTTCTTTTTTGATGAAGCGCTGACCATAAAAAGTGAACTGACGCTTGGTTTAACTATGGTTACGGTGATTTGTTTCTTCTTTGCTATGAGCTTAAAGCGCTGCGCTTTGTATCCACATATAAAACACCCTTGGGGTTTATTTATATTGAGGGGCTTTTCGTTATTGAGCTTATTAGCTCAGCTAGGTTTAGCAGGTATCGTGACCTTGGCTGCACTAAGCGAGTTGGTTTAAATAGTTAATACATATTTAAAATGTATAAAAGCGCGTTTACCCAATAGTAAACGCGCTTTTTATTTTACTTTTGAAGCTCGTTAGCGGCTTTTTCGTCGGCTAAATCTTCTTTTAGTTTGCGAATTTTTAAGCCTAACTCTTGCCCGCGGTATCTTGCATAATAAGTACACCCAATAAACATGAAAGATGCAAACAACAACTCAAGTAACACCCAAATCAGCTCATCAGGTGCAACCCAAAGCATAGTTAAACCATGAATAAAATAAAGCATGACAACAAAGTTTGCCCAAGCGTAGGTATAAGTACTGTCTTTTATAATACCTCTAAGTGGGAGTAATAGAGGAATTATAGGTACAAATAGCGACATAACATCCAGCGGGCCCTCTTGAGGCGGCACAAAGTACATCCATAATGGCATTAAAATGAGCAGGCCAATATAGCCAATTAAAGCAATACGTTGAAATTTTACGGTTATTGGCTTTTTAACAGGGGGGGGCGCTGTGTTCATTGAAGTTTACTCGCAATTTTTGTCAGGCGTATACCAACGCTTTGGCATATTTTAATTTCGTCTTTACTTAACTGAGCACTATTATTGCTACCAGCAACGTGCGTAGCGCCATACGGAGTACCGCCAGTTTGTGTCCCTAATAATTCAGGTACATCGTAAGGTACACCAAGTAACATCATTCCGTGATGAAGTAAGGGTAATGATAAATTAAGCAGTGTGGCCTCATTCCCCCCATGCATACTGCTTGACGATGAAAACACACACGCAGGCTTATCAATTAGTTGGCCTTTAAGCCATAGCTCGCTGGTGGTTTCCCAAAATGCTTTGGCTTGAGAAGCCATCATACCAAATCGGGTAGGTGTACCAAAAGCCAAGCCATCACATTGTATGAGGTCATCTTTACTAATAACAATGTCGTGCGGGTTTTTAGCGACAAATGTTCTCAGTAGGGCTGTTGCGCCTTGTTGCTCTATTGACTCAGCTATTTCATGGGCCATTGCTTCAACAGAGCCATGGCTCGAGTGGTATAGTACCACGATGGTTGTACTCATTATAAAACGCTTAACACGTTTTCTGGTGGGCGACCAATTGCGGCTTTACCACTGTGCTCAACAATAGGGCGTTCAATTAACTTTGGATGCTGAACCATTGCGTTTATAAGCGTGGTTTCGTTTGTTTCGTCTTTTAAATTTAGCGTTTTGTACTCGGTTTCTTTTGTACGCATTAAATCACGAGCAGAGCTAAAACCAAGTTGATCTATAAGTGTAGTTATTTGATCAGATGTTAAAGGCGTTTTTAAATACTCAACAACGGTGGGCTCGATTGACTTACTTTGTAAAAGGGCAAGTGTTTCACGCGACTTAGAACAACGCGGATTATGATAAATAGTAACAGACATAAAAGTTTCCATAGTGTGAATTGCCTCTATTTTAGGGCAACAGCTTGCAGACTTAAAGCCTTGCAAGCTCTTTTTGTAAACGGCGGTACTGAGTAAGTAATGCTTTTAATCGCTGCTGTTTTATTAGCTCTGTTGATTCTACGAAGTTAAGCGCTTTTTGGATTTCATCAGCGGCTTTCATGTAAGCACCGTATTGCGATAGCACGTCAGCGTTTGCTTCGTGATAGGCCGCCAATTTGTCTTGTTTTTTGTACGCGTCAGCCAGTAGCTCTTTACCTAAACTATGCTCTGGTTTTTCTAATAAAAAACCTTTAAGCACGTTTTCAGCAAGTTCGTATTGCTTAGCTTCTAATGCTGCATTTGCATAGTTGAGCGTAATTACTTGATTGTTAGGGCGGTAATTATGTAGTTCAGCTAAAAATGAAACGGCTTCGTCGGCTTTTTTTTGCGCTATGAGTAAATCAGTTTGCGTATCAATATAAAATAAATTCTTAGGGTCACTTTTTAATAGCTTGCTTAAAATAGTGTCTGCTTCATCCAGTTTTTCTTGATCAAGTAAACTTAACGCTAAACCGTAATTAAGTGCTGTATTGCTGTAGCTGTTTTCACGAAGGAGTTTTCTAAATAAGGCTTCAGCATTTTCTGGTTTATTGTCGTAACGCGCAAGTACACGGCTTTTAGCAAGATTAAATTCGAGGCTTGCAGGTAAGCGACGCTTTGGGTACTGCTCAGCCCGAAGACGCACATCAGACACTCGACTTTCTGGCAGTGGGTGAGTAAGCAAAAATGCAGGTGGTTTATACTTATAACGAATTTGTGCAGCCAGTTTAGTTAAAAAGTCGCTAGATGCACGCGCATCAAACCCTGCATTATTAAGTGTTTGCATGCCTATTCGATCAGCTTCTTGTTCAGCAGAGCGACTGTGCGTTAATTGGCTAAATGCAGATTGTGTTTGGCTAGCTGAAATAATGGCAATACCAGCGTCAGGGGCAACAATAGTTGCTAAAATACCGGCTATCATCCCCGCTATGGTCATTGCGCTGTTATCTTGTTGTTGCTGAATTCTGCGTGCTAAATGGCGCTGAGTCACGTGAGCGATTTCGTGACCGAGCACAGATGCAAACTGACTCTCGCTATCGGCTTGCGCAATAAGGCCTGTGTGAACACCGACATGTCCGCCGTAAAAAGCAAAGGCGTTAATGTCAGAGTTATTGATCCAAAAAAATGAAAACGGAAAACGTACATCGTTTGCGTTTGCGACAAGCTTTCTACCAATAGTAGTTAGGTATTCATCTAATACGGGGTCGTTAATAATAGGTGAGCCACCACGTATTTGCATCATCATTACTTCCCCAATCGCTTGTTCTTTTTCGAGGGGGAGTACTTGTAATGCAGAAGTTCCCAAGTCAGGAAGATTAAAGTTAGTTTGCGCCTTTAATGGCTCACTTACTAGAAGGCTAAATGTAAGTACGGCACTGCATAAAGATATAAAGGCTGATTTTAGCTGCATTTTATTCCTTGTTTATTGGCTCGCCAATAGCAATTTTGGCTATGTCTATTTCGTCACTGCTTGCACGGCTGTCTTTTTCGCACAATTGATAGAGCTCTTTTATTGAGACTCCATCTACCTTTATTACGTTCAACTCTCGCTGTAAAAAAGTAATAATTTTATGAACAACTTTGTGAGAGTGCAAAATAAGGGCTTTATCGGCTTTATCACCGCGTTCAAAGTAAAAACCAATAAACTTATGTAATTGATTTAACCTTAATAGTACTTTCATTGAATGCGGATCCCACACTCTAAATTCCATAAAGCGGTTATCTTTTATGTATTGGTCAACAACAATATCTTTTGCATAAGGCAGTGCCCACAGTTCAAAGCCCCTGTCTGTAAATACCTGATGTAATGCAATGCGAGGTTTATGTTTGGTATGGATCTCACCTAAATCGTCCTCAAAGCCGTCGAGTATGTCTAGATTCCAGTTACGTCGGTCGATAAGTTGTTTTACAGCGTTATCAAATCCATGCTCTAAAACACCTTCAGACTCACTTACTGAAGAGGCAACTAAATGATAAAAGGGAGGAAGCTCCCCCCAATTTATTTGCTTTTTATACCAATTAATCTCTTTGAGTGTTGGATTACTTGGTAAATGCGCTTTATTATGTGTGCGAGACATTAATCTGTCCTTAACCTGTCCTTACTACTAACTATGTATTACAGAATAAACCATTGCAGGCATTGTTTTAAGAAAAAGTTACATTTGTTGATATTTTATAGGCTACCGATGCACATCAATACGACTTATTATTCATTTTAACAAATTGGTAGAACGAGTATGTTACACCAAGATTTACGAAGTTATAGATGCCCTCAGCAGTTTATTCAGTTTAAATTAGGGCTACGTGAAGCATTATCTAAACAGCAAGCCATCACATTTACAATTGCTAGTGATGAGAGCGTGGATGATATTGAGCAGTTTCTCAAAAAATATGCTTACAGTTACAACTTAGATAAACAACAAGGTTTATTATTAGTGGAGCCATTACGTGTTTGAATATATAAAAACATGGTACGAAAGAAAATTCTCTGATCCTCATTCGGTCACCCTATTATTTTTACTACTCGTTTCTGTTGCCTTACTTTACTTTTTTGGCTCGTTAATTGTCCCGGTTTTAGTAGCATTAGTTATTGCGTATTTACTTGATTGGCCTGTTGTACATTTAGAGCGCCTTGGCTTACGCCGATTTACTGCAACCGTGATCGTAATGCTTATATTTACAGGCATTATGCTTACTTTAATTTTAGTGATTGGTCCTGTTCTGTGGAAACAAACCAGTAACTTAGTGCAAGAAGCCCCTCATATGTTAGAGCAAGGTAAGTCGTATTTAGTTGCCTTACCCGAGCAATACCCAAGTTTAATAAATGCCGACCAAGTACAGGGTATTGTTGCTACTGTCGAGGCTAAAGTTATTGAGTTTGGCCAAGTGGTTTTATCATTTTCATTAACGTCGTTAAAAGATGTTGTAGCGTGGCTAATTTATCTAGTGCTTGTACCGTTGCTCGTGTTTTTTATGCTTAAAGATAAGTTGGAGTTAACGGGTAGTGTGGCTAAATTAATTCCACAACAGCGTCGTTTAATTTTGCAAGTATGGAATGAAATGAACCAACAAATTATGAATTACATTCGCGGGAAAGTGTTTGAAATTTTAATTGTAGGTGGCGTTTCGTTTATTGCGTTTACATTTTTAGATTTACGCTACGCAGCCTTGTTAGGTGTGTTAGTTGGTTTATCTGTGTTAATTCCGTTTGTGGGTGCTGCGCTGGTGACTATTCCGGTCGCTGCTGTGGCGTTATTTCAATTTGGATTAGAAACTCAGTTTTGGACTATTTTGATTATTTACGGGATTATTCAGGCCCTTGATGGCAACGTCCTCGTGCCATTGTTATTTTCAGAAGCGGTTGACTTAAATCCTGTATTTATAATTGTCGCAGTTTTGTTTTTTGGTGGTCTTTGGGGCTTTTGGGGGGTATTTTTTGCCATTCCTTTGGCTTCGCTTGTTAAGGCATTGATTACCGCTTGGTCTTCAACGCAAGAAGAGCTAAATAATAAACTCACAGAAGGTTAGTTCAAAAAGGCATAGAAAACGCACCGTCAGTACTAATTGATTATTACTCAATACGTCCAAAGTTATATAATATTGGTAATAAGATATATCTTTTAGTAATAAGGTGCGTTTTTAGATGTCTGACTCTTTATTAAGCTCTGAGCAAATTTACCTCGATGCAAATGCAACAACGCCGGTGTTGCCATGTATTGCTCAGGTGGTCTCTCATACAATGCAAATTTGCTTTGGTAATCCATCAAGCCCACACATTACAGGTATTCAAGCTAAGCATTTGTTAGAGCAAACTCGTGAAAATGCACGAACAGTGATAGGCGCAAAAGAGGGAAATATTTTATTTACCTCTGGCGCGACCGAAGGCATTCAGACCGCTGTCGTATCCACACTCATTAATGCTAAAACTCATAAAATAGATAATCCAGTGCTGTTGTATGGTGCTACAGAGCACAAAGCGGTACCTAATACATTAAAGCATTGGAATAGTGTATTGGGCATTCATGCTCAAGTTTTGGCTATTCCGGTGGATAATAATGGCATTTTAGACTTAGCGTTTATCGCTGAACATATACCTAATGCGTTAATGATATGCACCATGGCGGTTAATAACGAAACGGGAGTTTATCAAGATTTAGATGCTATTGAACAAACGATCCGTTTTTTAAACCCTGACGTGTCGTGGATGGTCGATTGTGTTCAAGCATTGGGCAAAAAGCAACTTAATCTAAGCGCGACTACAATAGATTACGCTCCCTTTTCGGGCCATAAACTTTATGCACCTAAAGGCATAGGTTTTTTATATATACGAGCTGGCAGTGCCTATACGCCTTTCATAGCAGGGGGCGGGCAAGAGAGCGGTATGCGTTCGGGTACCGAGAACTTACCCGGTATTGCCGGGTTAAATAAACTATTTAGCTTACTGCTAGACAGGTCAGATACCACGTTTAAACCAATCGATGTGCTCAATAGCTACCGCGCGCAAATAAAATGCGCGATTGAAGATACTTTTGGTGAGGTTACGTTTAATCATAGTTTTGAGCATTCGGTACCAACAACACTCAACTTTGCGGTAAATGAACTAACAAGCAAAGAAGTGATTGATTTATTTGATGCTGCTGGTATTCGTGTCAGTGGAGGGTCTGCATGTAGCACGGGTTCTTCAACGAGCTTTGTGCTTGATGCTATGGGCGTTAACCAATGGCAGAGTGAAAATGCAATTAGGCTATCGTTTGGTCCCGCAGCTACAGCCGAAGAAATAGCAAATGCGTGTGAATCTATACGTGCATTAAAAGCCATTTTGCAGGCTAACTGTTTAATCGTATCTGATAGCGCAACACCTCACCAAGATGTGTGCGCGATTGGTTTAACGCAGTTTAGGCACCAAGGAGCTTGTTGTTGGTTATATGTAAGTGAGAATAAACAGGCAATTATTATAGATCCTATTGTAGAGCTCATACCGCGTTTAGAAAAAATAGCCAATACACAAAACCTCACTATTAAGGCAGTGCTTAATACGCATGCTCACCAAGAGCGCCATTGCGGCGTTATTTTATTACGCAGTGTATTAGCGAGTCGATGCGATGACATTGAAATAGATAAACTGGGTTGGCCAATACATGCAGCGCATATTGACCTTAATAACCAACGATTAGAAAAAATAGCCACACCAGGGCACAGTGAAGATAGCGTAAGTTACGTTTTAAAAAGTGAAGATAACCACATCAATTATTGCTTTTGTGGTGACCTAATATTACCAGCAGGCTTGGGGAACACGTCTCTGGCTGGTGGCAATGCAAAGGCCATGGCTCATTCTATTCTAGCGCTTGCTGAGCAGCTAGATAAAACAAGTGTGATTTGCTCAGGACATGATTATTTACAATGTTTTGCGATGAACTGGGAGGCAGAGCAACAACAAACACCTTTATTAAACGGATTAATAAACGGCCAAATGAGTATTGATGAATTTGTTATTAAAAAACAGCTTGATGATCAGGCTAAAGAAAAATCGAGGTCACAATTGTGTGGTTATGTCACCGCGTTGCCCGAATCATATATTCAGCAATTAAATTTTGATAATGCAAAGGCAATGCTTACTAAAAACGATGCGTATTTGATTGATACCAGAGAGCCATATGAGCATTGTGCTAATAATGTATCGCAATTGTTTCGCATCAAAAAAATAAAAACACTCAATATACCGCTTAGTAGAATGGCTAACGCATTGATGGAAGGTCAGCTTAATAAGAGCGGTAAATATATATTGTTGTGTCGTAGTGGTAACCGATCAAAGCTTGCGGCTGCTAACCTAACACAACTCGGGTATCAAACAGTGTATAACTTAGAGGGTGGTTTGGCATTGAGCCTCTAATTATACGACACTAATAGGATTCAAATTAAATCGGCTCTGGTAGCCGATTTTTTATTTATTCACATAAATGTCATAACTATTAAAAAAGTACTGAACGTTTAGTAAAATTCACGAACATAGCAACTTAATCGATTAAGCTTTGTGGGTGCCTTTGAAATTGCGGGTAAAATAATTTGCAAAATATTTATGATACCGGTGTCAAAAGACAAAAATTGCGTTATCATCTGCGTATAAAATAGTAAAAGCAGCGATTTTTTTACGTTTTTGACTATACTAACAGCGTTTTATTTTAGTGTGTTTAGCGCGTATTAAAGATTTTTACATTATAAAAAGAAACTATAAATCAACCGGTTAAAATTTTTAGAGGATATTTAAATGTCGAACCGAACGCAATTAGCAAGTTGGCAAGCCCTTGAACAAAGTGCTGCTAAGATGAAACAAACACATCTTAAAACGTTATTTGCACAAGACGGTACCCGCTTTTCTAAGTTTTCAACTCAGATACCAGGTGTATTATTCGACTACTCTAAACAATTAATTGATAACGATGTTTTTGCTAATTTAGTGTCGCTTGCTAAAGAGTGCGATATTGCCTCTTGGCGAGACAAAATGTTTAGCGGTGAGAAAATTAATATCACCGAAGAACGCTCTGTACTGCATACTGCATTACGTAATCGTGCACATACTCCATTAATTGTTGATGGAGAAAATGTAACGCAAGCGGTTGATAATGAGCTTGCCAAAATTAAAGTATTTGTTGAAAAAGTGCGAAGCGGCCAATGGCTTGGTTATACGGGCAAAGCGGTGAAAGACGTTGTTAGCATTGGAGTAGGCGGGTCGAATCTAGGTCCTCAAATGGCAACTGAGGCGTTAAAAGCACTCGCAGACAACACGCTAAATGTGCACTACGTGTCAAATGCTGATGGTGTACAAATTGCTTCTGTACTTAAAAATATTGATCCCGAAACAACACTATTTGTTATCTCGTCAAAAACATTTACTACATCAGAAACCATGACGAACGCTAAAACAGCGGTAGATTGGTTTTTAGAAACAACAAAAGATGAAAGCACAATTGCTAAACACTTTGTTGCAGTAAGCACAAACTTAGAAAAAACAGCTGCCTTTGGCATTGCTGATGAAAACGTATTCACTATGTGGGATTGGGTTGGTGGTCGCTTTTCATTATGGAGTGCGATAGGCTTACCGATTGCGCTATATTTAGGTTATGACGCATTTGAAGAAATACTAACAGGTGCTTTTGAAGTTGATGAACACTTTAAAAATGCGCCGCTTGAGCAGAATATTCCTTTAATAATGGCTTTGTTAAGTGTGTGGAATACCAGCTTTTTAGGCTACACGTCGCAAGCAATTTTACCTTACGACCAATCTCTTCACATGTTACCTGCGTATTTACAACAAGGTGAGATGGAAAGTAACGGTAAGCATGTTAACTTTGCAGGCGAAACAGTACCGTATACCACGGTTCCAATAATTTGGGGTATGACTGGCATTAACGGTCAGCACGCGTTTTATCAATGCCTGCACCAAGGCAACGTGATTGTGCCAGCAGATTTTATTGCTTCTGTTAAACCACAAATAAATGTTGATAAGCATCATGACATTTTATTATCAAACTTTTTTGCTCAAACAGAAGCAATGATGAGTGGCGTTGATGCAGAACAAGTTACAGCCGACTTAATAGCTAAAGGTAAATCGCAGGCGCAAATTGATGAACTACTAAATCATAAAATTCATCAAGGAAACCGTCCAACAACATCAATGCTGCTAGACACTGTTGATGCTAAAACGGTAGGACGTTTAATTGCGTTATATGAACACAAGATTTTTTGCCAAGGCATAATATTAGATATTTGTTCATTTGATCAGTGGGGTGTTGAACTTGGTAAAGGTTTGGCATCTAAGATTGAAAGTGAGCTGACCGATGATAGTGTAAATCACGATCACGATAGCTCCACAAGTGGACTGATGGCGTACTACAAGCAACATCGTACGCAGTAAAAATTTAGCCTACGTAATAGTAGGTAAACCGAGTACCTTTGAACGGGTAGCGCTGGAGTGCTTAGGGTCTGTATTTTTGTGAGAGGAGATACAGAATCCTAAGGCTCATTTAATAAAGCGTAGATGATAAAAAAATAACAATACATCATCAATTAAGAACAATTCAGCAGGCTTTTTAACACATTATAAAAGCTATCATAATCCAAGTTATAAACAGGCATACCCGCGAACTTATTGTAGGACGGGGTATCACAACGTAGAGAGTAACTATGCTTAATCCTTTTGATATCATAATTTTTGGGGGCGGTGGTGATCTTGCGTTACGCAAATTACTACCTGCAATGTACAGAGCATATCAAGAAGGGAACCTACCTGAAGGCTCACGCATCCTGCCAACAGTTCGTGAAGAAAGCAAACGTGCCGAATACATTGAAACAGCGCACAAAGCACTGCAAGAGTTTTTAAGTAAAGGTGAATTTAACGCCAAAGATTGGAAAGCATTTTCTACTTACTTAGTGCCAGTGGTGAGTAATGTTACTGAAGCTGACGATAACTGGGATGTGCTTAAAGAGATCTTAGATGAGCACGATAGCACTAAATCTCGCGTGTTTTACTTATCTTTACCACCAGCCGTTTATGGCAAGTGTTGTGAAATTCTTTCTACAAAAGATTTGATTACGCCAACATCGCGTGTAGTAGTAGAAAAACCAATCGGTTACTGTGGTGAATCTGCAGAAGCAATAAACGCTAAAATTGCTGAATTTTTTGAAGAAGACCAAATTTTCCGTATAGACCATTACTTAGGTAAAGAAACAGTACAAAACCTAATGGCACTGCGTTTTTCAAATTCATTATTTGAAAACATGTGGGATGCTAAATCGATTGATAATATTCAAATTAGTCTTTCTGAAACCGTAGGACTTGAGAGCAGAGCAGGGTTTTACGACAAAGCCGGTGCACTTCGTGATATGGTTCAAAATCACTTATTACAGCTTTTGTGCCTTGTTGCAATGGAAGCACCTAATAAGCTTAATGCTAATAGTATTCGTAACGAAAAACTAAAAGTACTCGAAGCGCTTCGTCCACTTTTTGATTCAGATGTTGATAGCAATATAGTACGCGGCCAATATGTACCGGGCGATTTAAACGGAAAAATAGTTCCTGGCTACCTAGAAGAGCTAAACGAAGGCGCTAGTAAAACAGAAACCTTTGTGGCTATTCGTGCACACATTGATAATTGGCGCTGGGCTGGCGTACCATTTTACCTTCGTACAGGTAAACGCATGGCAAAACGTTGTGCTGAAATAGTGGTTGAGTACAAAAAAGTATCGCACAATATTTATGAAGAAAATGTTGGCAACATTGAACCAAACCGCTTAGTTATTCGCCTTCAGCCTGAAGAAACGATTCAGCTAACGCTTATGTCAAAGCGTTTGGATAACCTTGAAATGCAATTAGAGCCGGTAACGATGAACATTGAGTTATCACAAGCTTACAGCAATGGTTTCCATTCTGATGCATACAAACGTTTAATGCTTGATGCGGCTGCAAATAACCCATCGTTGTTTATTCACCGTGATGAGGTTCGTCAAGCATGGAAATGGATTGACCCGATTGTTGAGCGTTGGCAAGAGAAAGGTAAGCCTGCACTTTACCGCGCCGGTACGTGGGGGCCTGATGATGCCGATGAACTATTAGCAGAAAATAACCATGTGTGGTTTAACACAGGTGATAAGGCATAATTATGGCGACTTTAGTTGAAAAATTTTTTGATGATAAAGATGCGCTAACGAAAGAGCTATCGGCAACCTTAGAGCAATCATTATTAGATGGTATTAAAGATGATGGCCGTGCGGTACTAATGGTATCAGGCGGGTCATCACCTGCTGCAGCATATAAGCATTTATCAACCCTTGATTTAGATTGGCAGAACGTTGATGTAGCCATGGTTGATGAGCGCTGGGTTGAGCCAAATCACGAGAAAAGTAATGAAGCATTTATTAAAAGTACGTTGTTGCAAAATTTTGGTAATGCAGCCAACTTTATAACAATGAAAAACGATGCTTCTACTGCACAACAAGGTGCTGAAAAATGTGAAGCCGCGTATAGTGCACTGAAAACGCCTTACGATGTAACTATTTTAGGTATGGGGCCAGATGGTCACACTGCGTCTTTATTCCCACATGCAGATGGGTTAGAGCATGGTTTAACAACCACTGAAACGGTTTGTGCGATTAACGCAATACAAAGCGACGTGACGGGTAGTATTACCGAGCGAATGACGCTTACTCTAAATGCAATAGCCAACTCTAAAGTGGTTAAACTACTTATCAGCGGCGATGAAAAACTTGCTGTGTACAAGCAGGCTAAAGCCGGTGGTGATGTTAACGATATGCCACTGCGTGCAGTGCTAAACCATCCTGAAATAAATATTGAAGTTTATTGGGCTCCATAATTTAATCAAATTTACAGTACTCACTCAATTTTATAAAGGCAGCTAAATTAGCTGCCTTTTTGTTTGTTTAAATATTCTGCAGTATGAGTAAGTTTATAGGTGAATATCTGTTAACTATTGTAAATTGGTTGCTTAGTTTTGTATGCTAAATAGCCGCATAACGCTTTATTTTTAAGCGCATTTTAAAATTGTTACGTGTATGTTTTTTGGCAACGTGCAGATTTATTTAAATTTTATTTTTAGATGGCTTATGTCATAAAACTTTCCCTTCCTTTTTCGCCTCAAAAGCATTAGCCTTAGTGCATTAACAATGAAACTTATAAAATTAAAAACGGAGCAGTAACATGGCGGAGCAACAAGTACAGCCTTTACACAATGAAAAGCATGCCAACATTAAAATTCAAAACGGCATCAATGTAGAATTCATGAAAACTCAACATTTAGTGCCTGTAGTTGCACATGAGTTTGCACGCGTAGCAAATGAGTTTCCTATGTCGTTTGTTAAAAATAACGAAGCAGGTACTTTCCAAGCAGTTGCAATGTTTGGCCTAGAGCCAGGCGAAAACTTATTTGTTGAAGGCGACAAATGGACAGCTTCTTTTGCACCAATGGCGTCTACACGTTACCCACTAGGTTTAGTTAAACACCCAGAGCAAGACCAATTTGGTATTGTTATTGATGAAGCAAGCCCACTTGTAAGCGAAACAGACGGTAATGCGTTATTTGAAAATGGTGAAGAAACAGATTACTTAAAGCGTCGTAAAGAGTCACTAGTGTCTTTCATTGAGTTTTCTCAGGTAACCGATGCGTTCACTAAATTTCTTGCTGATAAAGAGCTACTAATAGCACAAACGTTAACAGTAGACATTAAAGGCGAGAAAAAAGACATCAACGGTATTTACCTTATCGACGAGAAAAAACTAAATGAGCTAAGCGATGAAGACTTCTTAGAACTTCGTAAGCGCGGCTATTTAGCACCAATTTACTCTTTCTTAACGTCTACTCACCAAGTAGCACGTTTAGCGCGTTTAAAAGCTAAACAAGCTTAATTTAAACACGGTAACTATAAAAAGCGCCTCAAGGCGCTTTTTTTATGCCATTAAACTTACTTTAGTTGAAATTTACGTTTTAACCGTTCACATTGGCTTTAATACTTTTTCGATAAGGGCCAGCAATGAAAAAAATGATCTTATTATCTATTTTAGCCAGTGCGAGCATAGGGTTTAGTCACAGTGCACTAAGTAAAGAATCTCCGCTTGCCATTGCAATTCATGGTGGCGCAGGAACAATAGATAAAGCAAAATTTTCCCCTGAGCAAGAAAAAGCCTACCGTGCTAAATTATCCGAGGCCGTTGAAGCAGGTTACAACGTACTTGAGAAAGGCGGGGAAAGCTTAGATGCGGTGACTGCTGCAATTACAGTATTAGAACAGTCTGAGTTTTTTAATGCCGGGCGCGGCGCAGTATATACATACGATGGTGGGCATGAACTCGACGCATCAATTATGGACGGGCGTAACCGCCAAGCTGGGGCTGTTGCAGGTGTAAAACATGTAGAGAGCCCAATTAAACTTGCTCGTTTAGTTATGGATAATTCAGTGCACGTTATGCTCAGTGGACAAGGTGCTGAGGAATTTGCAATGGAACAAGGTATTGAACTTATCGAAAATAATTTATTTGATACCAAACACCGTTACGATGCATTGCTTAAAGCAAAAGATAAGCTTGATAAAGCTAAAGCAACAACTAAGTCATATCAGGCCGCACACAATGCGCTACCAGATAACTTTAAAATGGGCACTGTTGGCGCTGTTGCTCTTGATAAAAATGGTAACTTAGCTGCAGGCACATCAACCGGTGGAATGACGGCAAAGCGCTACGGCCGTGTTGGAGATGCTCCTGTTATAGGTGCTGGTACGTTTGCTGAGAATGAGTCATGTGCGGTATCAGCAACCGGCCATGGTGAATATTTTATTCGCTACAACGTGGCAAGTGATATTTGCGCTCGTGTTAAATACCAAGGCAGTACAATCTCTCAAGCCGGTGATGAAGTAATAAACAAGGTATTAAAGCCAATAGGTGGTACAGGCGGTGTTATTATTATCGACACGCAGGGCAATATTAGTTTACCGTTTAACACGTCGGGAATGTATCGCGCGAGTAAATCGAATACGCAAGCAACTTATGTAGGCATTTTTAAAGGCGAATAGGAATACAGACTGATACATGTGATTAAATGTCAAACAACTGAGTGTTTAATGATTTGTAGGATTAACCCGAGCCGTTAACTTTGATACAATTATGGCTCTTTTACATATTTTATAAGGTATGCGGGTGGTTAACCTAGGTCAGTTGTTTGGCGAGCTAAAAACGTGCTTAAAAAAAGATCAATTCATATTCAAAAAACGCCTTCATGGTGTTAAAAAAATAGCCGACGAAACTAAACAAGCCAATGCGCTTGAAAAAATAGCCGCAGATATAACCCGCAGCCAACAGTCAAAAGAAAAACGATTAGCTAACTTGCCACAGGTAACATACCCTGACCAGCTGCCTGTAAGTCAAAAAAAACAAGCTATTAAAGACGCAATAGCAAATAACCAAGTTGTTATTATTGCCGGTGAAACGGGCTCGGGGAAAACGACGCAAATACCTAAAATGTGTTTAGAGCTTGGCCGTGGAGTTGATGGGTTTATTGGCCATACACAACCACGTAGGTTAGCCGCACGCACCGTTGCAAACCGTATTGCTGATGAGATGAAGTGTGAACTTGGCCAACAAGTGGGATTTAAAATCCGCTTTAGCGATCAGGTTTCTAACAGCACATACATCAAACTGATGACAGACGGTATTTTGCTGGCCGAAATTCAGCAAGATCGCTTTTTAAATCAATACGACACCATAATTATTGATGAAGCCCACGAGCGTAGCCTAAACATTGACTTTATTTTAGGGTACTTAAAAAACTTACTGCCAAAGCGTCCAGACTTAAAAGTTATAATTACCTCAGCAACTATTGATCCTGAGCGTTTTTCTAAGCATTTTAACGATGCCCCCATCATTGAGGTATCAGGTCGTACTTTCCCTGTTGATGTTCGTTACAACCCAATTAGCGATATTAAAAAAGAGGGTATGGAAGCCGAAGGCGACCAGTTACAAGGTATTTTTGATGCCGTTGACGAGCTGTGCGCAGAAGGCCCTGGCGACATACTTATATTTTTAAATGGTGAACGTGAAATTCGCGACACTGCCGACGCGTTGAGTAAGCGAAATTTAAAACACACTGATGTACTCCCATTGTATTCGCGTTTATCAAATGCAGAGCAAAACCGAATATTTGCACCGCATTCGCGCCGTCACATTATTTTATCGACCAACGTGGCTGAAACGTCATTGACCGTACCGGGTATTCGCTATGTTATAGATCCAGGGACTGCGCGCATTAGCCGCTATAGTTACCGCACAAAAGTCCAGCGTTTACCAATCGAGCCTATTTCACAAGCAAGTGCTAATCAGCGTATGGGCCGTTGTGGGCGTGTTGAAGCGGGTATTTGTATTCGCTTGTATTCTGAGGATGACTTTTTATCTCGCCCCGAGTTTACTGACCCGGAAATTCTACGTACAAACTTAGCCTCTGTTATTTTACAAATGCTTGCTTTGGGCTTGGGCGACATGGCGCAATTTCCATTTGTGCAAGCGCCAGATAGCAGAAATATCAATGATGGTTTGACTCTGCTTGAGGAGTTACAAGCAGTAAAGCCAGCTAAACGAGATAATAAAACTGCGTTAACGCAATCGGGTAGGGAGCTGAGCCGATTACCCGTTGATCCGCGTTTAGCGAAAATGGTATTAACAGCGCATAAGTTAGGTGCACTTCGTGAAGTTATTATCATTGTGGCTGCTTTATCTATTCAAGACCCACGTGAACGACCTCAAGAAAAACGCGCAGCAGCGAATGAAAAACACGGCCGCTTTGATGATCCTGATTCAGACTTTATTGCCTTTTTAAATTTGTGGAATTATTTAGAAGAGCAACAGAGCGAGCTGACAAACAGCCAGTTTAGAAAATTATGCCAAAAAGACTTCCTAGCCTATATGCGCCTGCGTGAATGGCAAGATATTGTATATCAAATAAGTACTGTGTGTAACGAAATGGGCATGAAGGCAACAAGTGATGTTGCTGATAGCGAAGCCGTACACAAAGCCTTACTAAGCGGTATGCTTAGCCATATTGGTTTTAAGGACGAAAAACAAGCTTACAAAGGTGCGCGTAATAGTCAGTTTCATATTTTTCCGGGGTCAGGTTTATTTAAAAAAGCGCCTAAATGGATTATGTCAGCAGAGCTTGTTGAAACGAGTAAATTGTATGCGCGCACTAATGCAAAAATCGATATCAGTTGGGTTGAACCTTTAGCCCAACATTTGGTAAAACGCAGCTACTCTGAGCCCCACTGGGAGAAAAAACCTGGAGCTGTTATTGCCTTTGAGCAACAAACATTATATGGATTGTTAGTTGTTAATAAGCGCCGCTGTGTGTATAGCAATATAGATCCTAAAGTTAGTCGTGAGCTGTTTATACGCACCGCACTGGTTGAACAAGAGCTAGGTTTAAACGAGCATTTTTTACAGTTTAACCGTGAGCTAATAGAAGATATACAAGTTCTTGAAAATAAGTCGCGCCGCCGTGATATTTTAGTTGATGAACAAACCTTATTTGAGTTTTACGATAAAAAAATACCAAAAGAAATTAATAATCGAGCCGATTTTTTAAAGTGGTATAAAACTCAAAAACAACAAAATAAACACTATCTACATATGACTCGCGATGAGTTAATGCGCCATGGTGCAAACAGTATTACAGAGTTTGATTACCCAGATACATGGCAGCAAGATAATTTAATATTACCGCTTACGTATCACTTTGATCCAGGTCAAGCGGTTGATGGTGTTGCGGTGCAAATACCCGTTGCCTTATTAAATCAAGTGCAAGAAACCGGCTTTGATTGGCATATCCCTGCGTTTAGGCACGAACTTGTTAGTGGCTTGATTAAATCGCTACCAAAATCACTTCGACGTAACTTTGTGCCCGCTCCTAATTATGCTGATGCTGTTATTGCGGCGGTAGAGCCGATGCAAGGCACGTTGCTTGACGCACTTACCACACGTTTGTTGAGAATGACCGGTGTACGCGTTGATCCTGAAGCGTGGGATTTAACATCACTTGCTTCTCATTTACGCTTACATTTTGAAGTACGCGATGAGCACAATAAACTACTTGCTCGCGGTCTAGACCTTGCGAAGCTCAAAGCAGAGCTTCAAGGAGAGGTAACCGAAACACTTTCTAAAGTTGCGGATGACGGTATAGAAAAAGCAGACTTAACACAATGGAACTTTGGTGAACTACCTAAGTCTTACGTTAAAAAGCAAGGCCAGTACGAAATAAAAGCGTATCCAGCGCTGGTGGATAAAAAATCAAGTGCTGCGGTTGAGCTATTTGATAACGAAATAAAGGCACAGATTGCACACCAGCAAGGCCTTCGCCGATTGGTATTATTAAATGTGCCTTCACCTATTAAATATTTACAGCAAAATCTGCCTAATAAGGCTAAGTTGGGATTGTACTTTAATCCTTTTGGAAAAATAGCCGATTTAATTAATGATTGTATTGCCGCGGGTGTTGATAGCTTATTACTCAAATATGGCGATATTAGAACGAGCAGTGAGTTTGAAAGTGTAAAAGAAGAAATACGTGGCGAGCTAGGTGACGCTGTAGTCGATATAGCTATTCACGTTGAACAAGTTCTTAGCATTGCGCATGCGCTACATAAAAAAATGAAAGGGCGGGTTGATTTGACCATGATCACTGCGCATGGCGATATTAAGTCTCAGCTTGAGTCGTTAATTTTTAAAGGGTTTGTTAGTCAACATGGTGCGACTAAGCTGACTGATTTAATTCGTTATTTGAAAGCGATTCAAAAGCGATTAGAAAAGCTCCCTGTTGACCCAAACAGAGACAGAGTGTGTGTACTTGAGCTTGATAAAGTGGCAGCTGAGTATAAAAAGCTGACTAATAAAATACCCAAAGGTATGCCAATACCCAGCGAGATAGAAGCTATATTTTGGATGCAACAAGAGCTAAGAGTTTCATTATTTGCACAAACGTTAGGGACGCCTTATCCTATTTCGTCAAAACGAATTTTAAATGCTATAAAAGAAGTTGAATAATGCTTGCATTTATCAAGAAGGTTAGTACCTTAAAGGTAGGATTTATTTTTGTTTTGAGAAGGAAACGACATAAGCATGTCCTCGGTAATTGAACCTAAAACAAAACGACTATTAGTTGTAGATGATGAGTATTTTAATTACGAAATGCTTAAACCTGCACTTGAGTCTAAATTTGACGTTAGTTATGCTGACTCTGGTCAGAACTGTCTTGCGTCTGCAATTGCCAATCCTCCTGACATTATTTTACTCGATGTATGTATGCCAGGCCTTGATGGCTATGATACATGCAGAATGCTAAAACATACGCCAGAAACTAAAAACATTCCTGTGGTTATGGTGTCAGGCCTTGAGTCTGAGCTTGAGAAGAAAACAGGGTTTGACGCTGGTTGTGATGCTTATGTAGTCAAACCGTTTGCCATAAGTGCACTGTTAGAGCAAATAAACACAATAGTTTAGAGGGAATTATGTTCACAGAAGATAAACGAAACTATAGACGCATGCAGGTAAACGCTACTGCAATGCTTACAACTATTGAGCCGGTTGCCGGCTTAACTTACACTGCTGAATGTGTAGATTTAAGTGCAACGGGATTGTCGCTGCATTTAGATGATTTATTAGAACCAAATACACTTTTGTCTGTTGATATTGCATCAACCCATCCAAGTATTGCCCCTTTAAAAGCGACCGCTAAGGTGATACGTGCCAGCAAAGAAGATGATGGCACGATTACGGCAGGGCTTGAGATAATAGAGTTTAATTAACCAATTAAATGTTAATTAATAAACTTTACAGATAAGCCCCTTTAAGTAAAAGCCTTCAGGGTAGCTGCCCGCAATTGGGTGGTCAGCTGCTTGGTTTAAACGCTCCATTATTAACAAGTCTTTACCCGCGTCTAGTGCTGCGTCTGCAACTACTTTCTGAAATAAGTTTTGCTCCATTAAGCCTGAGCAAGAGAATGTTAATAGTGTGCCGCCTGGCTTTAATATTTGCATAGCGATCATATTGATATCTTTATAGCCCCTGCATGCACCTGTTAGCTGTGCCTTGTTGTCGGCAAATTTAGGCGGGTCCATAACAATGGTGTCGAACTGTTTACCTTCGTCTCTGTACTGGCGTAAAAGTTTAAAAACATCTTGCTTAACAAAATCGACTCTATTTAAATCTAAATTATTATGCTCAACATTACGTTTTGCGGTATCGAGTGCCGGTTGTGATACGTCAACGTTGGTAACATGCTTACAGCCACCACGAAGCGCATAAAGTGAGAATGTGCCTGTGTAGCTAAAGCAGTTAAGCACGGTTTTATCTTTTGAAAAACGCTCAAGTGCTGCACGGCTGTCGCGTTGATCTAGATAAAACCCGGTTTTATGGCCTTCTAAAATATCTACCTCGAGCTTTAAACCATTTTCTTCAATAAGCACAGGCTGTGTAGGTTCAGAGCCCCAAAGTAACCCTTTAATTGGCTCTAGACCCTCTTTTGTGCGTACGTCTACGTCTGAACGTTCATAAATACTGCTGCCAGGAAATATAGCCATCAGTGCGCCTACAATTTCACCTTTATGGCGCTCAGCTCCTGCGCTTAACAGTTGGCATACGAGCACATTATCAAATTTATCGATTGTCACACCCGGTAAGTAATCAGACTCAGCGGCACATAATCGGTAACCGGTTAATCCACCTTCTTCAATTACTTGGCTACGAGCTTCAAGTGCTCGGCGTAAGCGTCGCTCAAAAAAGTGTTGATCAATGATTTCTTTTTCGTCAAAGCTCCACACACGCGCTCGAATTTGAGAGTGCGGGCTATAGGCTGCTGTTGCTAAATATTTACCTTCACTATCATGGATTGTGACTGTATCGCCGAGTCCTGGTTTACCTTTGATCTTTTTAATGGCTTTAGAAAATAACCATGGGTGTTTTCTTTTTAATGATTTATCGCGACCAGCTTGGAGATAAACGGCAGATGACATAAGGCTTCTCGGTTGTATTAAATAAGCGCTGTATTTTAGTCAAGGCAGGGGCAACATACAATGAATGTTTTGCATGAAGGCTATAAAGCGCGGTAAAGTATGACTAATTCAATATGTTAATAAATTTTGGAAACTCCCTTGGCAGAAACCACGTTATCTCCCGCATTACAAATACTCTCTGGGCAATGTCGTGACTTTATTACATCGCTTAAGCATGCTGATGTTGCTCACGATATTACCCATATAGAACGTGTGGTTAGGGTGGCAATACAACTTTGTGAAGCTGAAAATGCCAATATGGCGATAGTTTTACCTGCAGCATGGTTACACGACTGTGTCGCAGTGGCTAAAAATCACCCTGACAGAGCCAAAGCATCGACTATGGCAGCCGATAAGGCGATTGGGTTTTTAAAAGGCTTAGGTTATGACGCAAACTTGTTTGATGAAATTCATCATGCAATAGCGGCACATAGCTTTAGTGCTAACATTAAAATTAAAACGCTTGAGGCGCAAATAGTACAAGATGCAGATAGAATGGATGCTCTTGGTGCCATTGGTGTTAGCCGTTGCATGAAAGTAGGGGGCTCTATAGGGCGTTTACTTTACAGCCCTGACGATCCTTTTTGTACAACTAGAGAGCCTGACGATAAAAAATTTACTTTAGATCATTTTTTTATAAAACTTTTAAATATTGCTAAGAGTATGAACACACCATCAGCTAAAGCTGAAGCACAAAGACGCACCCACTATATGCATGCGTTTTTAGAGCAGTTAAAATCAGAGATTGGTGAATAATATGAGCAACAAAACCATGCCTTTGTTATCGGGGATTGATCACTGCCACATAAACGTAAATAACCTTTCGAATGCAGTGACTTGGTATGAAAAAGTACTTGGCTTTAAAGTAGTTGAGGAGCTTGCGTTTTGGGACGAGACAGGCAAAGGGCCTTTAACACTCCAAGACCAAAATACCACAACACGCTTAGCATTGTTTGAAGGTCAAGTTCGCAGCAAAGGAATTGCGTTTGGTGCTACTGGAGAACAATTTATAGCGTGGCTTGCGCACTTCAAATCAATGGACATAAAAACAGTATTAGCCGACCACGGTGTTACGTTCTCAATATATTTTAAAGATGAAAGCGATAATAGTCATGAAATAACATCTCATGATTATGAACATATCAAGATGTTTTACCCATCTGTTGAGCAGGGCTCGCACAGTGCTAAAAAGAGTTAACGCTCTTGATTGCTTTGCTTGATATTGAGTATTTCGTCCAGTTTATCAACTAATAAGTCGATAATAGCTGGGTCGAAGTGGCTACCTGCTTGCTCTTTCATATGTGAAATTGTCTTTTCTACACTCCACGCGTCTTTGTAAGGGCGCTTCGAAGTCAGTGCGTCAAATACATCTGCAACAGCAATAATTCTTCCTTCGATGGATATTTCATCACCTTTTAAACCATATGGGTAACCAGACCCGTCCCACTTTTCGTGATGCTCAATTGCTAACTTGTGAGCAAGTTGTAATAGCGGGGAAGATGAGTCAGCTAAAATCTTTGCGCCAATTAAGGCATGCTCTTTCATGTGTTGAAACTCTGTGACAGATAATTTTCCGGGTTTTAATAAAATTGCATCAGGAATACCTATTTTTCCAACATCATGCATAGGCGCAGCTTGATGCAAGAGCTCAGCTTGATTTTCTGACATACCAATTCCCAAGGCAAGAACTTTACTATACTGACTCATGCGAACTATGTGCTCACCAGTATCGGTATCTTTATACTCAGCTGCACGCCCTAAACGTTGAACTAAATCCACATGCGCCTGCTTTAATTGCTCAGCTTGAACTAGAGAAAGGTGTTCTAACACGCGCTCTTACAATGGCAGGGCTTATTGGCTTGGTTATGTAGTCAACAGCCCCTAATTCAAACCCTTTGTATTCATCACTTTCGTCGCCGAGAGCAGTGACAAAAATAATGGGGATATGCGATGTTTTGGGGTTATTCTTAATGTGCTCACATACTTCAAATCCATTCATATCTGGCATCATTATGTCGAGTAAAATGAGTTTAGGTAACTCTTTTTCAAGCAAAGTTAAGGCCGCTGTTCCAGATTTTGCAAAAGACAATCGGTACTGTTCACCTAATATTTCACGCATCACTTTTAGATTTGCGGGCTCATCATCAACAATTAATACTCTGGGCCTTTGTGTAGAAAAATCATTTATATACTCATATATCGTTTAGCTTTTTTAGTAATTCGTCTAAGTTAACTCGCGCATTATCAAAATCAAATTCATCAAAGGCATCAGTTATTGCTTTAATATTACTCACAAAAAAATCACTAGAGCAACTCTGTAGATCACTGAGTGCCTTATCATTAAATTCAGCGTTTTTTGCGGATTCGATGAGTGTTTCACACAATAATTTTAGCTCTGTGTTGGAAATAACTTTTTGACTGTTTTCAGGATTACTTAACGGTTCAGTGTTTTTGACCATCAACAACTTAGAAATAATAACCAACTCAGCTTTTATTGCTTTTAAAATATCATCAACGCTACTACCTTGCTCTAAGTTGGATAAAAGCTTCATCAACGCAATTAGGCCCAAATTGCCAGAAATGCCTTTTAGTGTATGTATTAAACTATAGCTACTTTGAGAGTTCAGCTGAGGCTCATTTAACAAAATCTCAAATCGATTATCACTATCGTTTGTAAATTTAGTAATTTCAGTTAGTTGTTTAGATTTAGAGCCCCATAAGGCTAACCCTTTTTTAAAGTCGATATGTTTAGCATTAGGGTCAGTTTGCGCTATTTCGATATCTTTAGAGACGCCTAAACCTAGCACTTGTGCGATTTCTTGGTTTAGCTGATTAATATCAATCGGCTTATTTGCAAACCCATTCATCCCCGCTTTTTTGGCCGAAAGTTTGTCTTGCTGCAACACACTGGCTGTTAATGCAATGATTGGGGTGTTTTTCAATTTTTTTGCTTTTCTAGTTCGCGTATTCTTATAGATGCTTCAATCCCATCACATTCCGGTATATGGATACCCATCAAAATCACATCAAAATCGTGTTTTTGGAAAGTAGCAATGGCCTCAAGACCATTATTAGCTTTAGTAACCGCATGGTGATCTCTTGAGAGTAATAACGAGAGAAGCTCAGTATTTTGTTCTATGTCGTCAACGACCAAAATTCTTAGGGCAGGTAATTGTGTATGAAGACCATCAAAATAGTCAATTTTCTCTTCATCACCCACTTTAAGAGGAAGCGAAAAATAAAAGCAGGTGCCTTTATTTATTTCACTGACTAAATTTATAGTTCCCCCCATCAGCTCAACAAGTTGTTTGCTGATAGTTGTTCCAAGCCCTGTACCACCAAAGCGGCGGGTAGTCGTTCCGTCAGCTTGGACAAAAGGTTGAAAAATAGCGCTCACTCTATCCTTTTCAATCCCAATGCCGGTGTCTTGTACTTCAAAAAATAAATGCCCATTTTGTGTGGTGCTTACGGTAATGGTCACAGAGCCATGCTCTGTAAACTTAATCGCGTTGCCAATCAGGTTGGTTAATATTTGTCTTAACCTGTCAGGATCGCCGTAGTAAGTGTTTTGCACTGACTCTTTAATAGTTAGATTGAGTATAAGATCTTTCTTTTTTGCCTCTAACCAAAAGGTTGAAATAATACTGTAAAACTTAAAATAATACCAGCATGGTCAATGGTAACTATTGCGTCGATCGCTGTTTCTAGAATGGCATTTAGTCGAGACTCATCGGCAGACTTTTCCTCTAGCAGCATTTTATAACGAACCATGCCATTTATAACGGCAACCACACTCGTAATTGCTATCGTTGCGGTGGCGACGGCTATTGCAACAAATGTAAGGCCTGCAGACGCATTAACATCGTTAAATAGTAAAGGCGATGTTGCAACAAAGCGTGTTGCAGCCATGCCCATATAGTGCATTCCTGCAACAGTGAAGCCCAAAATAATTGCGCTTATGGTACTGCTTTGTAGCGCTGTTAATTTAGGGAAAACCTTAGCAAGGTTAAACCGGCTATACAGGGCGGTAAATGATAAAGCGACGGCAACAAAGAGTGATAAAATAAAGGTAAGTGGGTCATAGCGTAATAAAGGCGCCAACTCCATAGCGGCCATGCCGCTGTAATGCATCGTACCTATTCCAGAACCTAATAATACAGAACATAAACCAAGTATTTTAAAGGTCGCTTTATTGTTAATTAAAATAGATACAGCAAATTGGCAAGCAAAAAAAGCAGGGAGAAAAGATAAAATAGTTATTGTTGGGTCGTATTTGATATTTGTGCACAGAGAGAAGGCCAGCATACCGATAAAGTGCATACTCCAAATGCCCGCTGAAAATATTGCTGCGGCAGTGAATTTTGCTAAACGCCTATAATTATAAAATTTTGTTTCTTTAGCTAAATCAATGAGCCTGGTTGTAAAAAAAGAGGCGAATATTGCTATTAAAATAGATATAGATACTAAAAGTGGGTCATATACCCCGTTAATTATCAGGCTAGGGTCATGGTCTGTTACAAAAAACACAGATAGCATATTGGCTCAAAAATTAGTCTTTAAGTGAGTAGTTTAATATAATTATCATATAAATAAATACTTAATTGACTAGTGCGGTATAACAAGTGAGTTCGTTTCAATTTTATAACGTATAGTTTTCAAGTTATTATTTTTTATGTTTATTTTAAGTAAAGTTATTATAAGCTATTAATTAAAATGAAAAATAAGCAGGGTAAAAACCAATAACGTTTATCTATTAAATAGCGTTAAAACGGGCCAAAGAATTAAATTAATGAGAGAAAGTAGTGTTTGATTATCAACTTAAAAAAAGTAAGCGCAGAAAGACAGTGGCTATAAAAATATATAATCAAACAGTAACCGTATACGCACCTCATTATGTGCCGTTAAAACAAATCGATAGTTGGTTACTCGAAAAGCAACATTGGATAGAAACACAATTAAAAAAGCAGCTTAATGTAATAGACACTAAACAGTACCCAATTGAGAACAATAAAATAAAGATTTTTTCTGAGTCGGTTGAATTAATTTTTCGTGAAGGCCCATCATCTGACGTGAAAGAGCATAATAACGCGCTATTTATTACACACTCTAGTCGTGTAAAAAATTATAAAAATAAATATGAGGGTTTAATTAAACGCTATTTAGAAGAAAAGTTAGCGGCTTATGTGGAAATGCGTATTGCTTTTTATTGTGAAAAAATGGAAGAGGCGTTGCCGCAAAAATTAACGTTAGCTGTTTACAAGCGTCGTTGGGGCAGTTGTAACAGTAAGCGAGAATTGTCGTTTAATTTACATTTAATAGGAGCACCTCATAGAATTATTGATTATGTAATAGTGCATGAGCTTGCTCATTTAAGGTATTTAAATCACAGTAAGCAATTTTGGGACAGAGTAGAGATTTTTTATCCAGACTATAAAGCTTCATCCAATTGGTTAAAAACAAACGGCATGAGTTTACAGTGGGTGTTTTAAGCTATTTTGAATATAGGAATATAGGAATATAGGAATATAGGAATATAGGAATATAGGAATATAGGAATATAGGAATATAGGAATATAGGAATATAGGAATAGAAGTGGTGGAGGGAGCTGGATTCGAACCAGCGAAGGCTGAGCCGTCAGATTTACAGTCTGATCCCTTTGGCCGCTCGGGAACCCCTCCACACTATTTTTGTTACATTTGGCCCCACTTAACTTAGCGGTAAGAAAAGTGGTGGAGGGAGCTGGATTCGAACCAGCGAAGGCTGAGCCGTCAGATTTACAGTCTGATCCCTTTGGCCGCTCGGGAACCCCTCCAATGCAACGGTGCTGATAATAGCAAAATGTGCCTTTAAGTAAAGAAAAAAGCTAAAGAAAATTTAAATAAAGCCGATAAATATTCATTACTCATTCCAATCGGCTAAAGTCTATGCAAATCGATGATTTGTTAATCACAGAGCAGCAATTAAGTACTCGGTTAAACCAAAGTGTACATGCAGACCGCCGTGGTGAATTTTCATTGCTGTTAGCAATGCTTTCACAAGATGCTTTAGATTTTAGTCAATTTCATTTACCTAAAAGTGGAATTGAAGATAACACAACTCAAGAAGCGCAGTTAAGAGAGCAATTAGGAGCAGGACCAAAGCAGCCATTAGCACCCAGTGAATTTAATATGCTAATTGGGCAGTTTAATGCACAGCGTTTGTCTTTGGTTGGTGAAAATAAAGGCATGGCCGATATAAAGTTAAATCAGTGTTTAAACCCTGAGCCCTTTTCAATTAGAGATGATGTAAACCACATACCCCTACCCATTATAGATAATTGTGAACTTGCTGTGCGCAGGCGTTTACAAAAAGACGAAATAGAAATAGATAATCCAAAAATGGATGTCGCAGGCTTTTATGACGTTCTAACAGACGTAAATCAGCGTGAACCATTACATTTGACGATGGCATAATTTATGATTCCATCAAATAGTGTCTAGTTACACTATCCATCACTGATTAAATTTTACGACTGCACCAAATCCCAATTGACTAAAATTTGATTTAATGTAAAAAAAGCATCCAAAAATTAAATGCAATTGCTATAATGGCTACAAATGGTATGACATGAATGCCGTTATCATTAAACCAAGGTAATTAGGAACGTAATGAAGAAAACATTCACGCTAAATCACGAGAAAATCAAATACCCTCGTATGGTTGATGCTGCAAAGCATGAAGTGAAAAAATATTTGAAAAGAGAGCGCAACAAAACTCTACCAGAAGATGCAGATTATTGGGCATTTGACTGTAAGTTTGGTAAAACGGCTGAAGATGCGCAAGTGGTTCATGTAGCTGAAATCAGCAACTGTATTAGCGATATTGAAAAGCAAGAATTGATGTCTTTTTACTTAGAAATATTGGCAAAACCTGCACAGCGCCAACAGCTAGACCTTGATAACGACGAGTAATAAATAGCGTTTGTGCATATCAAATTATTTAAATGGGCCAATGGCCCATTTTTTATGCCTATAGATTACCTTCAGGCTTTTTCTTTTGAGCTAGCTCAACGTATTTAACATCGTTCTAGGTCTTTAACTGTTGAATTGTTATTAATACTATTTTTTTCTTCAATATTAGCCACTTAATTAATAAAGTTAGTACTAAACCTAAATGGTTGTAGAGGGGATTGTTTTTAATATATTTCCGAAGCTACGCATTAAATGTGTGTATTTAATTGACCATTGAGTGAAGTAAACAATGTACTTCACTTAAAAAGAGGGGGTTATGCGCTATGGCATTTCTTGTATTTTTTTGCGCTGCCACAAGGGCAATCATCATTTCTGCCAACTTTTATATCAGCGACCGGGAATATAATACCATCGAGATATCGCCACTGCTGTTGCTCTTTTATAAATTGAGAGCGCTCATGTAACACACAGTATAGGTTTTGATAAAAATAGGTAGCTTTAAATTCAACGACCCCTTTACTTTCATCGCTGTCTGTATCAATAACAGATAAGCTTACAAATCGACAACTGGTGGCAAACTCTTTAATTTCTTTTACAGGGTTTTCTGCTTGTTTTTCACTCGCATAAGTTTGGTATATATATTTAGCATTTTTTTGTGCGTAAGCTGTAAATCGAGAGCGCATTAACTGCTCGGGTGTTTCTGCTTGTTTATCACCTAATAATAGTGGTTCACAGCAGTTTTTGTAATTCTGTTGACTACCACACAGGCAAGCGTTGTTATCTAATGAGTTCATAAAATTAATAAAAAATGTAAAACGTTAGTTTAACAAGCTTGCTTTAAAGAAGGTACATCGATAACGTTAGAATTTTTAGTAAAACAATACAACTTCGTTGTTGTCTTATTTAAATCAAGAGATAAATCAGCTAACAGTTGGTTGTTCAACATGTCTGTCCACGTAATTACTGCTGCAAAATTACCGTTATAAAGCGCGCTGCGTAATACATACTCTAAATTCACTAGGTGTTTTTGCCTAATAACCAATAGTTTACTTGTATCTATTGAACAAGAATCAAGCAAAGCTTTACTAGGAACATGGTCTGGTGCGATTAATAAAGTCCATGCGTTTAAACTATTGTACTGGTGTAACACCTTCAATAGCTCAAATGTTGCCGATATATCATCTTCAATTTGAATCACGTTGACACAATCAGATAGTTCGTCTTGCTGATAGCTTTTTACTGTTCTTACGGTTATAGGCTGTAACATATTATCTCGCTCACTGGGTTTATATACAGTACGTGTATACAGTAGTTTATACAGTGTTATGGCGCAAGTGTTTTTTTGCTATTTTTTTATACAAATTTATAGTCTATTTTTAAGGATTTTAATTTTAAAGTTTATATCATTGATATTAATAGCTTTTATTTTATTTGAAATATTGGTGGGTGAGTGTTTTTTATACAGACTGAAGAGGCTTGCTTACGTTTTTTATAAATTTAAATTATAGCTCTAAACTGTATACAGTACTTTTACGAGCTAAGTTTTGGACTTTTACTAAGGGGCAGGGGGGATTAAATGGGAATATTGTAATTGATGAATTTGTTCATATAAACTGGCTGCATAACATTGTGCATCCTTAAAACGCTTTGTTTCTATATATTTTCTCAAATCTGTAAGCGCAACTGTAGCTGGCTCATGACCCTGGCTACTCGATAAGCTAAGCCAAGCAACTCCATGAAATACACTTTGTGGAACACCTTGGCCTTTTACAAAAAATAAGCCTAAATAAAATTGCCCTCGATGATCACCAGACATTGCCGATAAACGCATCCACTTTGCAGCTAAAGCAGGCTGTTTATTTTTTAAATAATATAGGGCCTTATTCAACGTACTTTGTTGAGAGCTATCATTTTCAGGTGAAGAATTAGTATCGCCTGGTTGTGTAACAAAAGACAAAATATTGTCTAATTGTTGTTCTAAATCATAACCTGTTGGTGTTGTTTTTATCATATGCTGTCATTCGGTATAGTTAACTACTTCAATAGTTTAGTATATCGCAAGGTAAAATGTCCTGAAAAATATACTTTTTATGATAAAATCTCGCTACTTTTTATTGTTGTAAGTTCATTATGTTAGAAGCTTTATTTAAAATTAACGAAAATGGGTCCACGGTTCGTCGAGAATGCATCGCCGGAATGACTACTTTTATCACAATGGTTTACATTGTATTCGTGAACCCTGCGATGTTAGCAGAAGCGGGAATGGATCAAGGTGCTGCTTTTGTTGCTACATGTATTGCTGCTGCAATAGGTTGTTTTATTATGGGGTTATGGGCCAATTACCCATTAGCTTTAGCCCCTGGCATGGGGTTAAACGCCTTTTTTACGTATGGCGTTGTATTAGGTATGGGATACACCTGGGAAGCTGCGTTGGGCGCAGTATTTATGTCGGGTTGTATATTTTTATTATTAAGTTTATTTAAGGTTAGAGAATGGATAATAAATGCCATTCCATTAGTTTTAAAACGGGCTATTGCGACAGGCATTGGCGCGTTTTTAGCCTTAATAGCACTTAAAAATGCAGGTATTATTGTGGCAAGCCCCGCTACATTTGTGCAGTTGGGTGACATAACATCTGCAGGACCGCTACTGGCGATATTTAGCTTTTTTATTATTGCAGCCTTATTATATCGTGATTTTAAAAGTGGAGTGTTGATCAGTATTTTATCGGTTACCGCTATCTCACTTGGTTTAGGTTTAGTTGAATATCAAGGAATTATTGCTGCACCTCCTTCAATTATACCTACTTTTATGCAGTTGGACTTTGCAGCCGCTTTAGAACTTTCAATGCTTAGTGTTATTTTTGCATTTTTGTTTGTCGATTTGTTTGATACGTCAGGTACACTTGTAGCTGTAACGCAAAAGGCTGGTCTTGCAGATGAAAAAGGAAACATGCCACGCTTAGGACGTGCACTCAGTGCTGATAGCTCAGCCACCATTGCAGGTGCAATGTTAGGTACCTCAACAACCACATCTTATATAGAGTCAGTGGCGGGTGTATCTGTTGGTGGGCGTACAGGTTTAACTGCAGTGGTAGTTGGTTGCTGCTTTTTGCTAATGATGTTCTTTGCACCATTAGCTAATATGGTACCAGCTTATGCAACAGCGGGCGCAATCTTATATGTTGCTGTACTCATGCTACAAAACCTAAAATTTGTGGACTGGGACGATATGACAGACGCTATTCCAGTTGCCGTTGTGCTTTTAATGACGCCGCTTACGTTTTCGATTGCGCATGGAATTGCATTGGGTTTTATTTCATACACGGCGGTTAAGCTACTTTGTGCTAAACGCAGCGACATAACAATTAGCGTGTGGATATTAACTGCGTTATTCATCGTTAAATTCGCGTTTTTATCTTAAGTATTAAAGCTCTGTTTTGATAGGTAACTATCAGTGATGTTTAGTCATGTATCTCTTTTGATGTGTTCAACTTTCGGTTATAACAGTTAATATTAAATGCTAAAAAAGCCCATATAATGTATGGGCTTTTATATTATTCAGTGGAAAGCAGCTGTTACCATTTCTTTTTTGGAGCAAACAGCACGTCTAAATCGTCTTGTTCTTGCTCGTTTTTCTTTTTTAGGGCGCTTGCGTTAGACGCTTTTAGTTCAACGCTAATTTCCTCTAGGTATCGTTCCACTTCCTGACGTTTAGCATTTACATATTCGTCTGAATAAGGCACAGCACTAAGCGTTGCGTAGGCTTTTTCAAAATATTGTCTAGCAGAGCCAACCATACTAGCAGAACGTGCCGAAATGCCTCGTTTAATTTGGCTTTCAATATTTATTTTGAGTTGTAGCTTTTCAAGCTGTTTGTCTTCACCAGTAAAAACCTGGCTATTAATACGCCCTTTGCTGTGTTCAGAGCGTAGTATTACACGTAGTTTTTTTATGCCCTGAATTAACGCAACCAGTTGTTTATCGTTGCTTGGTAACGCCATTGAGTCGCTGTTAGTTCCTTGAACAGGATTAGAAAGGTGCTGTTTCATTTCCTCTAAACGGCTTTTTAATGCTTTTGAAGTTGGAGAATGAGTAACCATTGTTTTTAGTGCTTCGGCAATTCGGCTTTGCAAAACTCGAATAATGTTTTCAGATAACGGAATATTAGCCTGGTTCATTAAAGCTTCGTCAGTTTCTTCAATGATCGCCTTTTGTTTTGTGAGTTCTTTTCGGCGCTCATTTTCTTGTTTTTCTTTGTGTTGCTGAACAGCACTTACCCAAAGTGCAATCACAACCAAAGCAACTATAAGAACAATTATAATAGACACGATCATGGTGTAATTCTCGGATTCATAACCTAATTTTTTAATATTACATTAAATATAAGCTATCGGGGTAGTTTTGCGCGAATTAACTTCAAAATAGCTAAATAAACTGCTGTAAAATAGCAGGACTATGAGATTAATTCGTCTAATCATGGCTACCTCAAGTATATTTATTATGCTAGCCTTGAGCACCACTTCGATAAATGCACGCTATGAGCTTAATCAACGCTTCCAGTAAAACTGATTTTGCTTTATAGAATTTGCCTTTATTTATAATAAATTACAACGTAAAAATGCAGCCATGAAATTACAACAACTCAGATACATAGTAGAAGTACAAAATCATAAATTAAATGTTTCAGCAACGGCTGAGAGTTTATTTACCTCACAGCCTGGTATTTCTAAACAAGTACGTATGTTAGAAGATGAGTTAGGTGTTCAAATTTTTGGGCGAAGTGGCAAGCATTTAACGCATGTAACCAGTGCCGGTGAAGACATTATAAATATCTCGCGTGAGATACTTTCAAAGGTAGAGGGTATAAAAGCCGTCGCAAACGAACACACATTACCAGATCAAGGTAAGCTCAATATAGCAACAACGCATACACAGGCACGTTATGCTTTACCAAGTGTAATTCAAGGGTTTATGAAAAAATACCCTGCAGTATCACTACATATGCACCAAGGCACACCGCAACAAATATCTGATGCTGCGGCAAGGGGCGATGCCGATTTTGCCATTGCAACTGAAGCACTTCATTTATACTCAGATTTAGTCATGCTGCCTTGTTATCATTGGAACCGAAGTATTGTTGTTGCTAAAGATCATCCTCTAGCTAAAAAAGCCAATAGTTTAACGGTAGCAGACATTGCTGAATACCCGCTAATTACGTATGTATTTGGTTTTACGGGGCGTTCTGAATTAGACAAAGCATTTAGCGCCCATGGGTTAGAACCGCATATTGTATTTACGGCGACTGATGCCGATGTAATTAAAACCTATGTGCGTTTAGGGATTGGCGTAGGGGTTGTGGCTTCAATGGCGATTGATGAAATTACTGATACTGATTTAGTGTGTATTGATGCAAGTCATTTATTTGAAGCAAGCACCACTAAAATTGGTTTTAGAAAGGGCACCTTTTTACGTACTTATATGTATGACTTTATCGAACGCTTTGCACCACACTTAACTAAAGAACGCGTGGAGCGTGCAAGTTTATTACGCAACCAAGATGATGTAGATAAGTTATTTGAAGATATAGAGTTACCTGTAAAGTAGCGCTGAGTCTGAAAACAAAAAAAACGGCTATTTTTAAATAGCCGGTTTTTTTGTTTAGGGGTGGCCTAACACTCAATAATGTTAACGGCTAAACCCCCTCGCGCGGTTTCTTTGTATTTTGTTTTCATATCATTACCTGTTTCAAGCATGGTTTTTATTACTTTATCAAGTGATACTTTTTGCTCGCCACTACCACGAATGGCCAATCGAGACGCATTGATAGCTTTTATCGCTCCCATCGCATTGCGTTCAATACAAGGAACTTGCACTAAGCCGCCAACAGGGTCGCATGTTAAACCCAGATTATGCTCCATGCCTATTTCTGCTGCGTTTTCAACTTGTACAACATTACCGCCCACAATTTCAGTTAATGCTCCGGCGGCCATTGAACAAGCAACACCCACTTCACCTTGGCAGCCCACTTCGGCACCAGAAATAGACGCATTCTTTTTATATAAAATACCAATTGCAGCGGCTGTTAGTAAATAACGCGTGGCAATGTCGCGGTCTACTTCTTTTACAAATGTATGATAGTACATGAGCACAGCGGGCAGAATGCCAGCAGCACCATTAGTAGGAGCTGTTACCACTCGTCCACCGGCGGCATTTTCTTCATTAACGGCAAGTGCAAATAGGTCGACCCAATCCATTGCTCTGAGTGGATCGTTGCTCACTTCAATATTCAGTTTTAAGTATAGGCTGGGTGCACGTCGTTTTACTTTTAAACCGCCAGGTAAAATCCCTTCAGTACGCATTCCGCGCTCAATACAGGCTTTCATTACGTGCCAAATATGAAATAACTCATCTTTTATAGCGTCTTCGGTTCGAAGTGTGCGTTCGTTTTTCATCATCAAGCTTGAAACACTCAGGCCAGAGTCTTTACACATTTCAAGTAGCTCTTTTGCGCTACTAAAAGGGTAAGGCGCTGGGTTTTCTTCTCTAATATCGAGCGCTGCTTGCTTTTCGTTTTCAAATCCTTCGTCGGTAACAATAAACCCGCCGCCGATAGAGTAGTACACTTTGCTATAAAGCTTTTCACCATTATTTAAAGCAATAATCTCCATTGCATTAGAGTGCTTAGGTAGCGTTTTACGGCGATGAAAAACAATAGCACCTTGCTTAGGAAAGTTGGCTTTGTGTGTTTGGTTTAAATAGATAACTTGTTCTTGCTCGATAGTTAATAAAATATCATCGACTAAATCGGCATCGATTGTTTCAGGGTCATAGCCTGCTAAGCCTAGTACAACAGCTTTGCCAGAACCATGACCTATACCTGTTTGACCTAATGACCCATAAAGCTCTACTTTAATATCTGTAACACTTTTTAATAGCTGTTTTTCATGGAGTTCATTAACAAATAAGCGTGATGCGCGCATTGGGCCGACGGTGTGTGATGACGAAGGGCCAATACCAATGCTAAACATATCAAATGCACTGATCATAGTGTGTGTCTCTTATTAATTTACTCAGCCCGAGGCTGCTCTTTGAACGGTCGAGCATAATAACGCGGAATTGTTAGTAAGTAACTATTATTAACGAAGATTTAAACTGGTAAGGCAAGTTGTTTTGTAAAGTTTTTTATAATGCTAGCGGTTGCTCCCCATAGTAACCCGTGGGGGGTAACAAATCCTTGCAGGACAATTTCTTTACCAAAACGTTGAAATGGCAAAGGTTGCCAGTTAGCTTCATTACTTAATTCATCCAAGGAGAGTAAAAAGCTGGCTTGCACTTCATTATGATCGTTTATCCACTGCGTATTTTTATTCAAAACACACACATACGGGCGAATACTAAACCCAGTCAAAGTAGCGTACTCTGGTAAATTGCCAAGGATATTGACATCTTTGTGCGCAATGTTTAATTCTTCTTTCAATTCACGTAGTGCCGTTGTGCGAAGAGTTTTGTCATTCGCTTCAAACTTACCACCGGGTAAGCAAATCTCACCTGGGTGATGATGTAGATAGGTAGGGCGCTTACACAGTAAAATATGTGCATGCCCGGCTACATCAATAATAGGCAGCATAACAGCACTGGCACGTTTATTTCGAGAATCTTTTATTTGATTTGGCGCAGCTGTTGGGCTTAATTGAAAACGTGTTTTAATAAAGTCGCTATTCAAGATCACCTACTCTCTAATAAAGGTAGAATTTTATTAACTTTATCGTATGTCTCTTGGTATTCCAATTCGACTTTAGAATCAGCCACGATTCCGCCGCCTGCCCAACAGTATATATGTTGCTTATAGCAAACTAAGGTACGAATAGTAATACTGGTATCCATATTACCGCAGGCACTTAAGTAACCAATAGAGCCACAGTAAACACTGCGTTGGTGGGGTTCTAGCTCCTCTATAATTTCCATCGCGCGTATTTTGGGTGCCCCTGTAATGGATCCCCCAGGAAAAGCGGCTTCGAGTTGATCAACGGCTGTTTTATTCATATCAAGTTCGGCGGTTACTGTACTTACTAAATGATGAACGGCCGGAAAACTTTCTATTGCAAATAAAGAAGGCACTTTTACACTGCCAGGTTTGGCAACTTTACCTAAGTCGTTACGAAGTAAATCTACAATCATCACGTTTTCTGCGCGGTCTTTGGGTGAGTTTGCAAGTTTTAACGCTTGTGCATTATCTTCGCGAGCGTCAGCTTTACGTGCAAGTGTCCCTTTTATTGGTTTAGTTTCTACAATATTGTTCTGGATCGATATAAAGCGCTCAGGCGAAATTGACAAAATAGCGCCTGCAGGATGATTAATAAAACTTGAAAAAGGCGCTTTATTAGCTTCGCGTAATTTAACATACGCTGACCAAGGGTTACCGCTATATTGGGCCTTAAAGCGCTGCGCTAGATTAATTTGATAACAATCACCGCTTTTTAAATAGTCTTCAATTACAGCAAACTTTTTGGCGTATTGGGTTTGGCTCATATTCGAAAACCACTCAGACGTTAACTCAAACTTTGCGTCAATTGGAGTTGATGCTAGATATTTCTCGTAAAGCGAGCGTCTTTCAACATGTGGCTGTGAAACATAAAACCACGCATTTTGCTGTCTATCAAAAATAAGTGCATCTAAATAAAGGCCTACAGCCATTTGCGGTAAGTGTATATCTTGCTCTGCTATGGTTGGCATTTTTTCAATTATACGACCCAAGTCATAGCCGAAATAACCTAACCAACCTCCATTAAAGGGCAAGTCAAAAGGTGCTTTTGTATCACTGAGCTTGCGCAAATGGGTATTCATTATCTCAAAACAGGTTAGCTCACTTGGCTCGCCATTGAATAATGTTTTGTTATCGCTCACTTCAAGCAAGTGTTCAGGTTCTATGGAAATGATGTCGTAGCGACTATTTACATGGTCGCTATCAGCAGAGTCGAGCAGTATGGCATGAGGCAGATGAGAAAAATGCGAAAATACATCAATACAATTTTGTGTTATTGATAATTTTATACAATTATTTTTATTGTTTAGCATTTACTACCCCTATAAGAACTGGCTCCAAACGGGCTGGGAGGGTATCATAAGTCAAATTTTTTTGGCAGCGTTTAGTATAAAATCAACGTTGTAATTAAAACAGTACAAACCACCGTCACCGGTTTGGTATAGATTACGCTTAAGCGTAAAGCTAACTTAAGGAACCATTATGAGTACAATCCGTCAGCAAGACTTTATTGATAGCATTGAAGATGCATTGCAATATATTTCGTTCTACCATCCACTTGATTTTGTTCAAGCATTAGAAAAAGCTTACAACAAAGAACAAAGTAAAGCTGCTAAAGATGCTATTGCGCAAATTTTAATTAACTCGCGTATGTCGGCTGAAGGCAAGCGTCCGCTTTGTCAAGATACAGGTATTATTACGTGTTTTGTAAAAGTGGGTATGGATGTTAAGTGGGACAAAACAGACTTAACAGTTCAACAAATGGTTGATGAAGGTACTCGCCGTGCGTATTTGAATCCAGATAATCCGCTTCGTGCTTCTATTGTTGCAGACCCTGCTGGTACTCGTAAAAACACAAAAGATAATACACCTTCGGTTGTTCACATCGACTTGGTAGCTGGTGGCGAAGTAGAAGTGATGGTTGCAGCAAAAGGTGGCGGCTCTGAAAACAAAAGTAAAATGGTTATGTTAAACCCTTCAGACGATGTTGCTGCCTGGGTAGAAAAAACACTGCCTACAATGGGGGCTGGCTGGTGTCCACCAGGCATGCTGGGTATAGGTATTGGTGGCACAGCAGAAAAAGCTGCAGTAATGGCTAAAGAGTCATTGATGGATCCTGTTGATATCCATGAGCTTATGGAGCGTGGGGCGGAAACTACAGAAGAAAAGCTTCGCCTAGAAATATTCGAACGTGCAAACAAACTAGGTATTGGTGCACAAGGCTTAGGTGGGTTAACAACGGTTGTTGATATTAAAATTAAAACCGCTCCTACCCATGCAGCATCAAAACCAGTGGTGATGATCCCTAACTGTGCAGCAACTCGTCACGTGCACTTTACTTTGGATGGTTCAGGTCCTGCTGATTTAAAAGCGCCAAAGCTTGAGGATTGGCCTGAAGTGACTTTTGAAGTAGGTGAGGGGACACGTCGTGTAAATTTAGACACATTGACGAAAGATGATGTTCAAGAATGGAAAATGGGTGAAACCGTTTTACTTTCAGGCACCATTTTAACTGGCCGTGATGCAGCGCACAAACGTTTGCAAGACATGCTCAACTCTGGCGAAGGTTTACCTGAAGGTGTAGATTTTGATAATAAATTTATTTACTACGTTGGCCCAGTTGACGCTGTGGGTGACGAAGCAGTAGGCCCTGCAGGCCCAACAACAGCAACACGTATGGATAAGTTTACCGATATGATGCTAGAAAAAACCGGCATTGTTGGCATGATTGGTAAAGCTGAGCGCGGCCCTGCAACGGTTGAATCAATCAAGGAGCATAAATCTGTTTACTTGATGGCTGTAGGTGGTGCTGCGTATTTAGTATCTAAAGCGATTAAAAAAGCGCGTGTAGTTGCGTTTGAAGATTTAGGTATGGAAGCGATTTACGAGTTTGAAGTTGAAGACATGCCTGTAACGGTTGCTGTAGATAGCGAAGGTGCTAATGCTCATACGCAAGGTCCTGCGATTTGGAAGGCAAAAATTGCTGAGCTTGATAGCAAATTAAAGTAATTGTTATCTTTGTTTATGTAGCGAGCCATGTGCTCGCTTTTTTATTTTAAAATCACTAATATTGAGTGAAAACTGATCTTACCAGTTGTATGGTAATTGTTTATATATATATAAATTATTAAATAACAATAACTTGCGTTTAGATGGTAGGTGTATTAATAACTTTACGGAAAAATCGCTGGTTACGCTAACGTAAACGTAAAGAGGTGTGCTCTTGTGTTATTTTAGTTTTAATTTCTAGTTTTTAAATTTATTTTGAATTTTTTATTTGTTAATAAGTTATAAGCTGACTATTTAATTTAATCACTTAGCGTTTGTTAGCTTTACCATCTTGATGTATGGCGAACACTATCTTGAAGTGGTAAAGTCTCGACAATTTCCAGCGCGTACACCCTCTCACGGGTCAATTTTTCGGAGTATTTTAAGTGGCTGTGTTTAATCAAGTTGAATTTGATAACCATGAACAAGTAGTTTTTTGTTCTGACAAAGAGTCAGGTTTAAAAGCAATTATTGCTGTGCATAGTACCAAGTTGGGGCCTGCTGTTGGTGGGTGTAGAATGTGGGATTACGCTAAAGATGAAGACGCAGTGTATGATGTTTTGCGTTTATCAAAAGGGATGACATACAAAAATGCGGTTGCGCGACTTCCTTTTGGTGGTGGAAAATCTGTCATTATTGGCAACGCTAAAGAGATTAAATCAGAACAACTTTTTCGTGCATTTGGTCGCCAATTAGAGCGTTTAAATGGTAGCTATTACTCAGCAGAAGACGTCAATATTACGTGTGCCGACGTTGCTTTAATGAACAAAGAAACAAATTACGTTCTTGGCCTTGAAGGCAAAAGCGGAAACCCATCTCCCTTTACTGCATACGGTACTTTTTTAGGTATTAAAGCTGCACTGCAGCATCAACGCGGCCACCAAGACTTCTCGGGCATAAAAGTAGCTGTACAAGGTTTAGGGGCTGTTGCTTACGGCTTGTGTCAGCACTTAGCTGATGCAGGTGCTAAGTTGTTTGTGACAGATATAAACCAGGTTGCAATTGATCGTGTTGTTAACGATTTTGGTGCAACAGCTGTTGGTATTGATGACATTTATGACTTAGATGTAGACGTGTATGCACCCTGTGCATTAGGCGCAACCATAAACGATGATACTATACCGCGTATTAAAGCAACCATTATTGCTGGTTGTGCTAATAATCAGTTAGCACAATCACGCCATGGTGAAATTATTCGTGAAAAAGGCATTTTGTATGCGCCAGATTACGTTATAAACGCAGGGGGTATTATTAATGTTTATTACGAAACTGCGCCAGAAGGTTATACCGTTGAGGCCTCTAATAAACACGTTGAGGGTATTTTTAATACGCTAACAGAAATTTTTGCTCGCAGCGAAAAAGAGCAAAAATCGACGCACTTAATTGCAGATGAGCTTGCTCAAGAAATAATACAAAATGGCCTTTAGATTTATATTTAGATCTTGAAGAAAGGGGACGCATTTGCGTCCCCTTTTTTGTTATTAATGCTATTTTTATGAAACAACGTTACACTTTATTTTTAATTAAGTGTGGTACGTATAATGACGTCAACTTCGAATATGCAGCCTATCGACTTTGATAGCTGGCCTCGTAAACAACATTTTGAACTATTTAAAAATTTTACCCAACCATACTTTAATGTGTGTGTTCTACTAGATGCAAAAACACTATTTAGCTATTGTAAAGCGCAGCGCATTTCATTTTTTCAGGCTTATGTTTATTGCACATTAAAAGCATGCCATGCGTACGAACCGATAATGTTGCGCATTATTAAACAAACGCCCTGGTTACTTACAAGCACTCGTGCAAGTGTTGTAGAGCTTAATGAGGAAGAGTGTTTTATATTTAGTTACTTTGACTATATGGGCTCTTTTAAAGAGTTTTCAGCCCATAGCGAAAAAGTAAGCATACAAGCTAAGTCAAACCCGCTATTTAGCGACGCATTTGCAAACACAGAAGGGCAGGCTGATTTAATTCATATATCTGTTTTACCTTGGCTAAATTTTAGCGCTTTTTCACATGCATTTAGTGAAGGGCAAAGTTTAGGGATCCCTAAGTTTGTATTTGGGCAGTACAATAAACACAGTGGCACGATGCCACTAGCTATTGATGTGCATCATTCTCTAATGGACGGCCTGCACGTCGCTCGCTTTATAAAAATATTACAAACTGAAATTGATAGTTTTAGGTGTCTTTAGGGTTGGTAATACAAGCGCTAAAAATGATTAAGTTCATTATGTCTGTTGAAAACCCATTGAATTGGACCTATTTATAAAAGCATAAGCAAGCTTAGGATATTGCCATGATAAATGGATTGTTAATTAGCGTTTTGGTGTCGTTTGTGGTGATATTTTGGCAATGGCCTTCTATTCAAGCCTATGTTTGGCGCAATAAGTATCAGCGTATGGGTTTAAGCTCTCAGCAAAAAGATATTTTACTGCGTTGTATGCCTATCTACCGAAAAATGACAGATGCTGACAGAGCCAAACTTGAGCGACATATTGTATGGTTTTTAAATGAAAAACGCTTTGTTGGCTGCGATGGATTAAAACTCACACCTGCGATGAAACTTATCGTAGCTGCTGATGCCTGTGTGCTCGTGCTTAATAAGCCGTGGCCACTTTATATAAATGTAAAAGAAATATTATTGTACCCAAGTGCTTACTACGCACCACAAACCACGCGTGATAGTGCCGGTTTAGTAAGCTATCATAATACGGTGAGGCAAGGCGAATCTTGGCCAGGAGGTACACTAGTATTAAGCTGGCATGATGTACTTGAAGGAAGCCGTTTACCCAGTGATGGGCACAACTTAGTGTTTCATGAATTCGCTCATCAGTTAGATCAGGAAACAGGTAAAACAACCGGTACGCCACTTTTAAAAAGCTCGGCGGATTATAAAGAGTGGGCAAGGGTATTTAGTCGTGCCTTTACGCAGTTAAAAAGTCATGTTGCTTATAGCATGCCTCATGTTATTCATAGTTATGGTGCAACAAACGAGGCCGAATTTTTTGCGGTGATCACCGAAACCTTTATCGAAAAACCAGCAGAGTTACGACGCTATGATCCCGAAATTTATAGAATGCTGGTTAACTACTATCAATTTGACCCCATTTATTGGCATTAAACGTAATAAACTGCGCTTTATCAAATAACGCTGGTAACTTTTGGTTGTTTTTGTTGCAATCGGTTAAAACACACAGCAACAATAATAAGCGAGAAAGTTATGAAGAAATTGCTGCATACGGCGTTGGCTTTGTCAGTGTCATTAGCTCTTGGTCAAGCACATGCTGAATCAACCGATAAAAAAGATGAACAAAAATGGCAAGTAGATTCTCCTAAAGGGCAATTTGTTGACGCTAAAATTAGCGTAGAACAAGGCACATGGATGAATATTGATATTAGCCCAGATGGCAAAACCATTGTATTTGACTTACTAGGCGACATTTACACAATGCCAATGAGTGGCGGTACTGCAACACAATTAACCTCTGATATAGCATGGCAAATGCAACCTCGTTTTAGCCCCGATGGTAAAAACATTGCGTTTACTTCTGATCAAGGTGGCGGCGACAATATCTGGGTTATGGATTTAAACGGTGAAAACCAAAGTGCAGTAACCAACGAAACGTTTAGACTATTAAATAGTCCAGCGTGGAGCCCTGATGGCGATTTTTTAGTAGCGCGTAAACACTTTACGGCTAGTCGTTCACTTGGTGCTGGTGAAGTATGGCTATACCATAAAGCAGGTGGTAAAGGGGTTCAGCTGACTAAACGCGAGAACGACCAAAAAGATTTAGGTGAGCCAATGTTTTCACCTGATGGGCGTTATGTGTATTTTTCTCATGATGCAACACCAGGCAAAACGTTTCACTATTCGAAGGATTCTGTAGCGGGTATATATAAAATTAAGCGCTACGATCGTGAAACAGGTGAAATAGAAACAATTATTGATGGTATGGGTGGCGCAATTAGACCGACTCCGTCGCCAGATGGAAAAACGCTTGCTTACATTAAGCGAGACGACTTTCAAACTAGTTTGTATCTTTATGATTTAAGCACGGGTGAGCACACTCAGGTATACGATAAGTTAGAGCGTGATATGCAAGAAACGTGGGCTATTCACGGTGTTTATCCTACAATTGCTTGGACACCCGACAATAAAGAATTGGTATTTTGGGCGGGCGGTAAAATTCAATCTGTTGACGTGACTGACAAATCAGTTAGCCAGATTGCATTTAAAGTAGAAACCATTAAAAAGATTCAACCAGCGCTTCGTTTTACTCAAAATTTAGACACTGATGAATTTGATGTAAAAATGCTGCGTAATGTACAAGTAAGCCCCGACGGTGAAACCGCTATTTTTGAAGCGTTAGGCTATATTTATAAACGCGATTTAGAATCTGGAAAAATTAAGCGTTTAACAAAACAAACAGATCATTTTGAATTATTTCCGCAGTATTCTCGCGATGGTAAAAAAATAGTTTACACCACGTGGAACGATAACAAGCAAGGGCAAGTGCGCGTTGTATCTTCTCGCAGTGGTCGAGGCGACACAATTACACAAGAGCCAGGCAAGTATGTAGAACCAACGTTTAGCCCAAATGGTAAAACGGTTGTTTATCGTAAAGCTAGCGGTGGCAGTATTTTAAATCCTAAATGGTCATTGAATCCAGGTATTTATAGCGTTAGCGCAAAAGGCGGTAAAAGTGAGCTGATTTCTAAAAGTGGATATCAACCACAGTTTGGGGCTGACAACGACCGTGTATTTGTAATGAGCCCATGGCCAAAACCATCGCTGAGTGTTGTAGAGCTAGAAAGCAAAAAAGTATCTAAACTTTATGAATCTGAGCATGCTACTGAATTTAGAGTATCTCCAGATGGGGAGTATCTTGCTTTTGCTGAGCGATTTAAAGTGTATGTAACGCCATTAGTTGAAAGTGGGAAGGCCATAAATATTGGACCTAAAGACAGTAAATTCCCTATAGAGCAGCTATCTGTGCGTGCTGGTGAAAGTATTAGCTGGAGTGCCGATAGCAGCAAACTTTATTGGACACTAGGGCCTGAGCTTTACCATGCAAATTTAAACGGTGTATTTGCGATTAACAGTAAAAGCGACGCTGATTTTAAAGTTAAAAATGGCGAAAACATCGGATTCAGTAAGAAGGTGAATGAGCCAAAAGGCATGATTGCTTTAACTGGCGGTAAAATTATTACGATGAATGGTGACAAAGTCATTGAAAATGGTGTAATAATTACTGATGGCAAGCATATAAAAGCCGTAGGCTCAGCCTCTGAGATAAACATACCTAAAGATGCTGAAGTAATTGATGTTACAGGCAAAACTATTATGCCGGGTATTGTTGATGCCCATGCTCATGGTTCTCAAGGTAGCAGTGAAATAATTCCTCAACAAAACTGGAAAAACTTTGCAGGTTTAGCCTTAGGTGTTACGACTATTCACGACCCTTCAAACGACACCACTGAAATATTTACTGCCAGTGAAATGCAAAAAGCAGGCATGATTGTTGGCCCGCGTATTTTCTCAACAGGTACTATTTTGTATGGGGCTAATATGCCGGGTTATACCTCGCATATTGATTCGTTAGAAGATGCTAAATTTCACTTAGAACGTTTAAAGAAAGTCGGTGCATTTAGTGTTAAATCATACAATCAACCCCGTCGTGAGCAGCGCCAACAAGTCGTTGAGGCAGGTCGCGAACTTGAAATGATGGTTGTGCCAGAAGGCGGTTCGCTACTGCAACACAATTTGAGCATGGTGGTTGATGGTCATACAGGTATTGAGCATTCAATTCCTGTAGAAAACATATACGATGATATAAAACAATTATGGTCACAAAGTGATGTGGGTTACACACCAACGCTTGTTGTTGCCTATGGTGGTATATGGGGTGAAAACTATTGGTATGATAAAACTGACGTGTGGAATCACCCTCGTTTAAGTAAGTTTGTGCCTCAAAATCAGTTGCTGCCGCGTTCTATGCGTCGTGTTAAAGCACCCGATCATCACTATAATCATTTTAACAATGCACGTGTGTCGGCTGAGCTGCAAGACTTAGGTGTATTAGTTAACTTAGGAGCACATGGCCAACGTGAGGGGTTAGGCGCACATTGGGAAATGTGGATGTTTGCCCAAGGCGGCATGACGCCACTAGAAGCCATACGCGCATCAACACTCGATCCAGCTAAGTACCTAGGGCTTGATAAAAACGTAGGCTCGCTTGAAGTGGGTAAACTGGCTGATTTAATGGTTATTGATGGTGATCCGTTAATTGATATTCGCAGCTCTGATAAAGTCGATTATACAATGATTAATGGTCGTTTATTTAATGCAGAAACGATGAATGAAGTTGGCAAAAAAGCACGGAAACCGCTTTATTTTGAAAAGTAACAATTTTAATTAACGTCTTTAAAAAGCGGCTTTTATGCCGCTTTTTTATTTTACAAATTATAAACAGCAGGCATAAAAAAACCGCTTAACGCGGTTTCTTTTAAAATCATTAATGTTGATTAAACAACACCGCGCGGTAGGCGACAGTCATGATCTTTACGCGCTAGGATTACAATCCACAATTCTTCAGCGGTGTAACCATCTTCACTTTGTGTAACCACAGTGAATGGCGCTTTTTTCTGAGCAGTAACAGGCGCAGCTTTTTTGGTTTTAGTTTTTTTAGCTGGCGCTTTTTCAGCAGGTGCCGGTGTTGCTTTACCACTGCTTAATTCTTTAGTTAGCTCAGCTACGTCAGCTAGGCGCAAGTTTTTTCCGCCATCGATGCTGTACCAGCCTGGTTTAGTTGTAATTTCAGGTTTTTTACCATTAGCAGCTTCATACGCTGCTTCAAAGGCAGATAGTACTTCTGTTTTGTCTAGTTTGCTCATCAGAGACCCTATACGTTGTGAACACAGATAAAGAGAAGCTATTTATACCTATTTTGAATCAGTTTTTCAATTTTTTGCGATTTTCCTTCCATTTTAAAGCAATAAACGCCAAAATTTGCACAAAATTCAGTGCAAAGTAAGGTTACGCGTATGCAACGTCAAGAATTTAACCAATTATTAAATGATATTTTAAAGCCTCACAATATTAAGGATTTTTGCCCAAATGGATTACAAGTTGAGGGTAAAAATGAAATAAAAAAAATTGTTACCGGAGTAACAGCGAGCCAAGCTTTAATTGACGCTGCAATTGATGAGCAAGCAGACGTTATCTTGGTCCATCATGGTTATTTTTGGAAAGGCGAGTCTCAACCTATTACCGGGATGAAAAAGCGGAGAATAGGCGCCTTATTGGCTAACGATATTAATTTATTTGCTTATCACCTCCCTTTAGATATTCACCCAGAGATTGGTAATAACGCGCAGCTTGCAAAATTATTAGATATTGAAATTCAAGAAGGCCTTGAGCCTGTTGCTAACAGTGTAGCAGTGAAAGGGCGCCTTAAAACAGCGCTAAGTGGAGATGAATTTGCATCAAAAATAGCTAAGGTGCTTAACCGAGAACCCCTCACAAGCTTAGTTCGTTCAAGTAAAATACAAACTATTGCGCTGTGTACTGGTGGAGGTCAAGGTTATATTGATTTAGCTGCGGAGCAAGGTATTGATGCTTATTTAACAGGTGAAGCGTCTGAGCAAACTATTCATAGTTCACGAGAACAAAATATTGATTTTTTTGCAGCAGGGCATCATGCAACCGAACGCTACGGTATAAAAGCTCTGGGCGAGCTACTTGCCCTGGAGTACGGTTTTGAGGTTAGCTTTATTGATATTGATAATCCTGTTTAAGCTACTGTGATATCCAAGATTATTTTAGTACCCGTTATATTTTAAATATTAAACGCCTTGAATTTAACGTCAGGCGACAACGGATAGTGTACAAGCACTGCTCTAACAGGCTTTACTTATACTAAAACGAGGGCGTGTTTAAATTTGTTGTCTAGTGGGTTAAATGTAAGTTGATAGTGTTCAGAGCGAGGGAAATAGACACGCTTTCTTTATATACACTGCTTAAATGAAAGCGAATAAAATAAACCGGTTGTAAAAGTAAGGTAAGTGGTTTGGTCTCTCATAAAGATCTTTTAAATTACTTAACTCGTTATATATTTTTAGTTTTATTAAAAATGACCTTATAAGGACCGCAATGGAAGGTGTTTTAGCTCTACTTGAGCAGTACGGCTTATTTGTTTACCTATTGCTCTTTGGGTATTGTGCATTAAAAAGCGGCTGGTTACCTTTATTTGCAGGTTATGCTGCTCAGACCGGCGCGCTTGATATTAAATTAGTTATTTTAGCTACTTTTATGGGAGGGTATATTGGCGATGAGATACGATTTGCTCTTGCAAGAGCTTATGGCACTTCATGGCTTGAAAAGCCCAATAAAATTGGTCAACTATTTAAAACAGCGAGTGCGCTTGCTAACCGTTACGGTATGGCTTACATTTTTTTATATCGATACCCTAAAGGTATGCGCACAATTGGAGCGCTCCCTGTAGGGCTAACCGATATATCTTGGCGCCTATTCAGCACTTTAAATGCAAGTTCAGCTGCTTTATGGGTCATTATATTAGTTGGCGGAGGCTATACTTTTGGAGCTACATTTGAGTCTCTAGGTGTAGAGAGCTTAACCGCAGTGAGTATATTATTGTTATGCATATGTTTAGCTATAATCTATCGGCTTTGGACAAAACACCCACCTACAAAAACAACGACAGTAAAGTGACGTTATTGTTTAACAAAAATTATTGTGAAGAGCCTTACCCACATATCTTAAATTATTGATACTTTGTGTTTTGCTCGATAAACATTAAGTATAAACAAATCAAATTTACGAGTTAGCAGGTGGCTTTATGAAAGTTGTTTAAAGTGCCTCAGGGTCTAGCCATCGACGGACTCTTACCCACGTTGTTCCTATAACTTCATGGCTGTATTGCGTTACAGCTAGTAGTGCTTGCGCATTTGGAACGAGTTGTTTATGAAAAGGAAGCGCTGCAAAATTGTGAAAGTCAGTTGCTGCAGGAATGCTTATTACACCTTGGGCTAAAAACAAGTCCTGGGCTCTGGGCATATGCAATACAGAAGTTACTAACGCTACTTTAAAATCAACTAACTTAGGCGCCAGTAACGCAGCTTCTTGCGCTGTATCCATTGCCTTTGGGTTTTGCAAAAGCCTATTCTTATTAATACCTAACTCAATGGCGGTTTGATACATCAAGCTGCTGTTAGTAATATTCTCATAACCGCCGCCAGAAACAATAAGCTGTGATTTTGGGTAGTACTTAGCGAGTTTGACTCCTTCAACTAGTCGGGTTAGCGCGCAATTACCTAATTGGTTATTGGCACTTAAAACAGGGTTAGGATTTATATCGCACCCAAGCACAACTATTTTGTCTAATTCTGGGTGTTTTGAAGGGTGAAAAGAAAGGCTTGTTGGCTCGTTGTTTTTTAAAATCAGGTTAGCAACAAACGGTGTACTGATTGCCAACAATGTTGAAAGTCCAAAAAATGCAATTACTAAAGAAAACTTGCGACCCTTGAATGCTAAAAACAAAGCTATAAATGTAAAAAGACCAAGTAAAGGGAGCGGCATAAGCAAACCGCCAAGTAACTTTTTCAAAGCGAACATAATGAGCAACATAAAATCAATAATGTAAGTTATGTTACTCATTAACGAGTAGTTTATCGACCGTTATTTAACTTACACGTATTTAAAAAGTGGCGATATACAGGATTATCTTTCATATCTTTTTTCATCGCTAAGTACATTGGTCGAGTTAAACCTAGTGCACCTAGTGGAATCGATTTGATGAGTCCTTGACTTTCGTATGGTGTAACCAACCAATCAGGCAATGCTGCTACACCCATTCCAGCACTGACTAGCTGAAAAATTAGTAGTCCTTGATCTACGTTCTTTAACGTCCCGTCAAAACGTGCATTTTGAATGAAATGTTTAAATATATCTTGGCGTTCGCGCGGAATAGGGTAAGAAATAATGGTTTCATTCTTTAAGTCTAACGCTGTAACGTATGCTTTTTTAGCAAGATCGTGATCAGGTGCAACAATTAACTTTAACTTAAAGTCGAATAAATGGGCATACTCTAGCTTATCGGGTTCACGAATGTCTGATGTGAGTACTAAGTCTAATTCATCGTTAAGTAAGTCTGGAATTGCGTCATAACTAAAACCACGTTCATAATCAATTTTTATATCTGGCCAAAAGTTATTAAAATCTTTAATTGTTGGAAGTAGCCAGTGAAAACAAGCATGGCATTCAACACTTAAACGTAATTGTGAAATTGGCTGATTAAGGCTCTCTTTTAAACGACATTTAGTTGCTTCAATTTTCGGCAGTATTTCGTGGGCTAACTCAAGTAATAACATGCCTTGCGGGGTAAAACGCACAGGCTGCGTTTTGCGTTCAAACAGCTGGCAGTCTAACTTGTTTTCCAAGTCTTTAATTTGATGTGATAAAGCCGACTGAGTTAAGAATAATTCGCGGGCAGTATTCACTAATGAACCAGTTTCTTTAAGGGTTGCAATAGTTTTTAAGTGTTTTATACCAATCATCTTTAATAATTCTCATGGAAAATTTGAGTAGTGCTCATTATTTTTCAATACTACGCTTATATAAAAAACGTTTCAACGTCTAGACGTCTAAATTAAACTAATAAATATAGTTTTAATGATTAACACTTTTATAGCTTAGCGTAAGTAACTAGATTAAAGCCGATTTTTGACTGCTTGTATTAATTTACTTCATGTTTAAAAGTAAAGGGGCTGGTATAAAAAATTTTTAACTCGCTCAGTTAACTAACGCTAATAGATAGAAAAGTAGTGACATTTGGAGAAAATTAAAAATACGTTTGAGTGTATGGATGTTGATCTTTGGTGATTGGTTTTACAGCTGTTAGTTTGTTATGCAGGCAAAGATAGTTTATGTATTGTGCTCATTTCTAATAAATAGGCAATAACGAAGAACAAACCCAAACGTATGCTGCCCTTTTAGTTATTTTTGGGGCTAAAGTGGTCGATTAATTAGCAATATAGCTTCTTTTGCTGGAACTGGTTTTGACATTAAATAACCTTGTCCGTATTCACAATGCGTAGTTTGCAAAGTATCTAGCTGTCCAGTGGTTTCAATTCCTTCAGCAACAACTTCAAGTTTTAACGACTTAGCAAGTGACAAAATAGCCTCAACCAAGGGATTTGTTGAATCTTGTACATGATCGATGAAGCTTTTATCGATCTTCAGAATATGAATGGGCAGCTGATGTAAGTAGCCTAGTGCAGAGTAACCTGTTCCAAAATCATCAAGACATAGTTTTACTTTTAGAGGTGAGAGCCCTTCGATAATTTGTGTGGCGAGCTCTAAATTTTCTATTAATCCAGATTCGGTTATTTCTAAGCACAAAGACCCCAAAGGCAATTGGTGTTTGTTATAGATAGCGTGGATTTGAGCTACAAAATCTAGGCTTGCAAAATGGCGCGATGATACATTTACTGTCACTTTTAAGAAACGATGACCTTGTTGGTGCCACTTTGAAATATGCTGTGCAGCTAAGTCGAGTAGGTGTAAATCCAGGTTAATTATTTGGCCTGTTTTTTCTGCAATAGGAATAAAGTCATTAGGTGAAACAAACCCTTTTTTAGGGTGGTGCCAACGCACAAGTGCTTCAAAGCCAATAACGTGGTTATCTAAAATAGTAAAAATTGGCTGAAAGTAGAGTTCAAATTCGTTGTGTTCAATACCGTGCTGTAGGTCATTTTCTATGTCGGCGTGGGTTTTAAGCTTTTTTCTCATTGTGTTGTTAAAAAACTTAACTTGTCCGCGGCCTGTTGATTTAGCCTCGTACATAGCGGCGTCTGCTTGTTGCAGTAACAGGTAGGCTTTATCGTCAACGTTATCGGTATAGGCAATACCTATACTGGTAGAGGCTTGCAATAAATGGCCATCAACATTTATTGGTTTAGAAAGTGCTTCTTTTATACGCCCTAGTGCCTCTTTAACTTGATTACGATGAGTAATGTTTTCCATTAAAATAGCAAACTCGTCGCCACCCAAGCGTGAAAAAGTGTCAGTGTTGCGAACGGTGCCTTTGATCAATTCACAAATTTTAATTAAAAAATGGTCGCCAACTTCGTGGCCGAGCGCGTCATTAATGCTTTTAAATCGATCAAAGTCTAAATAAAGTAGGGCATGAACAGTGCCTTTTTTTACACGCGTTAAGCGTAAAATTGCATGCTTAATTCTTTCTATCAGTAAAGAGCGATTAGCAAGCCCTGTTAATTCATCATGTAAAGCTTTGTGTTCAAGCTCCTGCCTAGCTAACTGCCTATCTATTGCCATACTTATTTGCCTGCTTACATAGGTAAGCAAAGCACTATCGTGCTCATTATAGTGATGTGCTTCATGGTAACTTTGCACAACAATTACCCCACTCATACGTTCATTGGCTTTAAATGGTACACCTAACCAGGATTCAGCCTGGCGACCAATTAATTTAAAATGACCTTGCTCGATATGATCAATGTAGTCTTGTTTTGTTAGTAACATCGCTTGGTCAGTTTGCAATAAAAAGTAAGACGCGGTGTCTTTGAGTTGTTCTTTAGAGATTTTTTGATGTGTGTTTGTTTGTATTCCAGCTTCAACAATGTAAACAATATTAAGGATGTCGATTTGCTTATCGTATAGCCCAATAAAAAAGTTATCGGCTCGTAATAAGCTATTAATAATAGTGTGTAAAGATTCAAAAAATGTATCTAAGTCACTGGCTTTATAGGTTAAGTTAGCTATTTGAAGAAGACTGTTTTCAAGCTTTTGTGCATCGTTCAATTGTTCTACAGTCGATTGAAGGCTATTGACCATGTTAACTTGGTTTATTTTAGCGCTTAAAAGATGTGCCACTGTTGTTAATATTTCGAGGTGCGCATTAGTAAAATAGTTCATAGCCGGGTGTTCACAATCAATAACACCTAGAATACGGTCTTTATATACTAGAGGCACGCAAAGCTCTGATTGAGCAGGGCGTTCGTCTGCAATATAGCGGCTATCTTTTGTGACATCGCCCAAAATTATTGCCTTTTTTGTGGTTGCTACAAACCCTGATACACCTTCATTAAAATTGATTACTTTACGTTGGGCATTGTATTTGTATCTTTGGCGATCGACTCCCATAGACGCAACAAGGCTTAGCTTAGACGCAGAGTCATCAGCAAGGTAAATAACACAGTCAACAAATCCAAGACGATTCACAACTTGAGTCGTTACATATTCAAATAGCTCATCTAATGTGTCGAGTTGTAATAGGCTTGATGAAAACTGATTTATGATACTGAGTTGATCTGTTTTTAATTCAAGCGCTTTAGAGGTATCGATATCGTTCGACATAGGCAAATTATTTATTCTTTTTATACACACATAACTACGTTAACCTAATATTAACGCTTCTACAAAATAAAACGATAAACGTTTTAACAAAGCTGTAAATAATATAGGGCAAATTAGTCATTGATTATTTTTAATAAAATCTTTACTCGAAAAGATCATATGCCTATGATCACATAAATTCAGCTGTGGAATGAAGTGATGACCAGTAATAATACAAACTCTGTAAAAACGTTAACAATTACCCGACCTGACGATTGGCATGTGCATTTACGCGATGGTGATCAGCTTAAAGACACTGTGCGCGATATTAGCCGCTATATGGGGCGTGCTATTATAATGCCAAATTTGGTTCCTCCAGCAACCTGTACTGACACTGCCTTAGCGTACAGAGAACGTATAATGGCTGCTAAGCCACAAGGTAACTTTGAGCCTTTGATGGTGTTATACCTCACTGATAAGACAACACCTGAAGAAATAATTAAGGCTAAGGCTTCAGGCAAAGTATTTGCAGCTAAACTATACCCTGCCGGCGCGACAACCAACTCTGATTCTGGTGTAACTTCGGTCAAAAATATATATTCAGTGCTTAGTGCTATGCAAGATGTTGGTATGCTTTTACTTGTTCACGGTGAAGTAACTGATTCATCAATTGATATTTTTGACAGAGAGAAAGTATTTTTAGAAACCATTTTAGGGGATGTAGTTAACGACTTTCCAGAGCTTAAAATTGTATTGGAGCACATAACGACGAAAGATGCGGTTGATTTTGTGAATAATGCGCCAAGTAATGTTGCTGCAACGATTACTGCCCACCATTTACTGTATAATCGAAACCACATGTTAGCAGGCGGGATTCGTCCTCATTATTACTGTTTGCCAATATTAAAACGTAACATTCACCAACAGGCACTTATGGCTGCAGCTATTAGTGGCAGTAAAAAGTTCTTTTTAGGTACTGACTCAGCGCCTCATTATAAAGATAAGAAAGAAGCTGCGTGCGGTTGTGCAGGGGCTTACACGGCTCATGCTGCTATTGAGCTTTACGCAGAAGCATTTGAAGAAGCTGGTGCTTTAGATAAACTTGAAGGGTTTGCAAGCCACTTTGGGCCAGACTTTTATGGTTTAGCGCGTAATAACGATACAATTACACTGCAAAAGTCGCCTTGGACTGTACCTGCTAGTTATACGCTTGGTGATTCTGAAGTAGTACCGATAAAAGCTGAATCTGTAATTGATTGGGCTGTTTTAAAGTAAAATTAAGCACTTGAAATAAGAGCCGCTTTCTACAGCGGCTTTTTTATATGTAAACAGTTAGGCTTATTGTTTGTACAGAAAACAATAAATTGGCTCGTTATTTAGTCATTATTATTCGTTATTTTTACTTTGTTGAGAACTTAGCCGGAAAGTAGTCAGTATTCGTTATATTTTTTATGGGGCTTTGATTATAAATATTACAATAATACTTTATCTTTATTTATTTTAATCAATGTCTTATCTGTTTTTAATTACGCAGATAGTTTTTTAATAAATTATTTTCAATTAATAGAGCGAAAAAAAATAGAATGTGTTAATCTTACTTTGCTTTGAGTTTTTATGTATTGAATTTACGGATATTGTGCTGCGTTTAAGGTTACCGGTTAGGTTATTACTTGTTCCTGTACTATACCTCTATCTTTATGAGCATTGACTCAAGGAGGCTATTGCCACAATAACGTGGCTGAATTTTTAATTATTGACTTACAGGAAAACTTAGTATGTCGGTTCAAGGTAAAGTAAAATTTTTCAACGAAGCTAAAGGCTTTGGTTTCATTGAACAAGAAAACGGTCCTGACGTGTTTGTACATTTCAGCGCAATCTCTGGTTCTGGTTTTCGCACTCTTAGCGAAGGTCAAGCAGTGACATTCAGCATCAAACAAGGTCAAAAAGGCCCTGAAGCTGAGAACGTTGAAGCAGCATAATTTTAATTATGTGAACTCATGTTCATCTTGGTGAAGCAGTCTCCTGTTTCACCATAATTTTCTGAATTATTTCTTCATCACTCATAAATTAAAGTAAATCTCTAAACACTTCACTCAAGTAAAGCTCAACCCTTATACTTTTCAAAAGCACATACTCTAAATAAGCTCACCCTAATTATTCATTGTTAAACATTTTGACTACAATCAAATACGTCATACAAACCCGTACCTATTACTCGCTTTTCTTTAATTGGTAAACCTGTGTGAACTCTGCAGTTTAACAAATTAGCTTTTAAGTGTTGATATTTAATAAGCGTAAACTTAAAAAACTGTAAACCTAAGAACGAATAGGCAATAATAAATGATATATGCCTTGAGTTTAGAACAGGGCATTAACTAGTAAGCACAATGCCCAAAGGCTAACTTTGTGTAAGCTTTGTAAAAAGTAATATGAGATAAAAACGCTTTTACATTTTTATAGAGAAACAGACACACTTCAGATTATGTTTAAACTCTAAATTTAGAGCACTGCTTGATTATTAATAACTTCCTGTAAACTTTTATAAAGTTAAAATTAATATACTCCTCTTCGTTTTTGAATACTCTAATAAAAGCCCGTTTGATTTTTGTGCGTTAAACCGTTCTTTTTTTGAGTTAAAGTGCTAAAAAGTGATAAAAAACTGTCAAATAGAGCCTCTGAAAGAGTTTTTTTTTAAATGTTTTTATTTTTTTTTTACATATATCTAGTTTGAACTAAATGTTGCATTTATGTTGTTTGTTTAAAGGTCTATCCAGTCAAACATCAACCTTGTTGGGGTTTGCTAGGAGTGTTGATAATACAGTTGGTTGCAATAATGTTAACATTTTATTGGTGCTACTTTAATGTAGTCCATCGGTAGGTGATTTATTTGCTAATTACACCTAACATCAAGTTGACAGCGCTTATTGCATTTAGCATTATTGAAAGGTTGATATCTATTAAAAGATATCAGGGTTGTTCTCCTCGGAGGATAATTAAATTATAAAAGTAACATTACTTAATTGGTTGGGAACTATGTCTGTTAAAATCAGAAAGAGTCTTGTAGCAACAGCGTTGGTTGGCGCTTTTGCATTTGCAAGCAGCAATGTGATTGCAGATCCTTTGAATGACGTGCAAAAAGCAGGTCAACAAATTCAAAAGGCTGCTGTTAAGTCTCAAACTAAAATTGACAATGTATATGGTCAAACTCAAGAGCTAATCGCTGAGTACCGTAGCATCGTTGATGAGACTGAACTTATGAAAGTGTATAACGATCACGTTGCACGTTTGGTCGCTGACCAAAATGCATCGATTGAGTCGTTCGATCGTCAAATTGCGACTATCGATAACACTAAACAAAACGTTGTGCCTTTGATGTATCGCATGATCGATACGCTTGAGCAATTCATCAAAGCGGACGTTCCATTTAATCTTGAAACGCGTCTAGGCCGTGTTGAAAGACTTCGTGACATTATGGCATCTGCCTCTGTTACTACGTCTGAAAAATTCCGTCAAGTTCTTGAAGCATACACAGTTGAAACAGCTTACAGCTCTGCAGTAACTGCTTCTCAAGGTACGCTTGAAATTGATGGCAAAAATATCAACGTAGATATCGGTCGTTTAGGTCGTATTACTTATGTTGCTCAGTCTTTTGACTTGAAACATGCTTGGGTGTGGGATAACAACACTAAACAGTGGAAAGAATTAGGTGAAGAATACCTAAAACCTGTTAAAGAAGTGATCCGCATGGCACGTAAGCAAGCGACACTAGAACTTGTTAAACTACCAATCTTTGGCGCGGAGTAATCAATAATGAAGAAACTATTTAAAGGTTTTGCTGTTGCAGCAGTACTATCTGTTTCTGCAGGTACCGCGCTTAACGCACACGCAAACACTGACGCTTTAGACAAAATTCTTGAGCAAGTTAAGCAAGAGCGTATCTCAGAAGGTAAGATCAATAAGCAACGTGAGCAAGAGTTCTTATCAGAACGTGCTGACAAGCAATCTTTACTTAATAAAGCTAAAAGCCAGCTAGCTGCTGAAAAAGCACGTGGTGACTCTTTAGCTAAGCAATACGCACAAAACGAAAACACTTTAGCGGAAAAAGAGCAAGCTCTTCAAAATGCTCAAGGTACTCTAGGTGAGATGTTTGGTGTTGTACGTCGTGCAGCGCAAGACGCTATCGGTTCTATCGAAGCATCTTTAGTAAGTGCTGAAAAGCCAGGTCGTGCTGAAGTACTTCGTTCACTAGCAGCAGCTAAAGAACTTCCAACAGTTCGTGAGTTAGAAGAGCTTTGGATTTCACTTCAAACAGAAATGACAGAGTCAGCAAAGGTATCTACTTTTGAATCTGAAGTTGCTGGCCTTGACGGAAACACAGCGGTTAAGAAGATCACTCGTATTGGTAACTTTAACTTAGTTGCTGACGAAGGTTACTTAATCTATTCACCAGAAACAAAGTCTATCCAGCCTTTAGGTAAACAACCTGATAGCTACATTTTAGATGGCATTTCAAACCTAGAAGCAACGTCTTCTGATAGCTACGCGGGCGTTTACATTGACCCTACACGCGGCGCAATCTTACGTATTAATACGCAGAAGAAAACGCTAATGGAATACTACCACCAGGGTGATACAGTTGGTTACATCATCACTGTACTACTTGCTGTAGGTCTATTAATCTTCTTAGTTCGTTTCCTTGACTTAGCGCTTACTACTTCTAAGATCAAATCACAACTTAAGAACTTGTCTACACCGAATACAAACAACCCACTGGGTCGTATTCTTAAAGTGTACTCTGATAACAAATCTCAAGATGTTGAAAACCTTGAACTTAAACTTGATGAAGCGATTCTACGTGAAACGCCACGCATCGAAGCTGGTATTAATATCATCAAGATCCTTGCTGCTATCGCACCATTACTAGGTCTACTAGGTACGGTAATCGGGATGATTTTAACGTTCCAAACAATCACATTGTTCGGTACGGGCGATCCGAAGATCATGGCTGGTAACATCTCTCTAGCACTTGTAACTACAGCGCTAGGTCTAATCGCAGCATTACCACTTATTCTACTTCACTCTATTGTTGCAAGTCGTAGTAAGTCGGTATTACATATCCTTGATGAGCAAAGCGCGGGTATCGTCGCTACTCACGCGGAGAAGGAGAAAGCCTAATGCTAGTCCTGATGGAGATATGGGAATCTATCAGGGATTTTGTTGGCACAGGCGGCCAGGTTTTATACGTGGTCGCGATAGCACTCTTTCTGATGTGGGTTTTAATGATTGAGCGCTATTGGTTCTTACTTGCAGAGTTTCCTCGTTTAACGAAGGATATTGTTGCTAAGTGGGATGCCCGCCAAGACACTACGTCTTGGTACGCACACAGAATCCGTGAAGCATGGATTTCTGAAGCGTCTGAAAAATTAGATCAGCGTATGTTGTTGATTAAAACATTAGTAGCTGTTTGTCCTTTAATAGGTTTACTTGGAACTGTAACGGGTATGATCGCGGTTTTTGAAACCATGGCAACCCAAGGTACTGGTAATGCACGTTTAATGGCATCAGGTATTTCAATGGCAACAATCCCAACAATGGCTGGAATGGTTGCGGCACTATCTGGAGTTTTCTTTAGCTCACGCCTTGAGGCAAGAGCGAGAATGGTGAAAGCCAAACTTGTAGATAGCATGCCTCATCACTAGAGAGAGAATTAAATATGGCACGTAAACAACGTTTTCGTGAAGAAGAAGAAGCAGCGGTAGATATGACACCAATGCTTGACATCGTATTTATCATGCTTATTTTCTTTATCGTAACTACATCGTTCGTTAAAGAGGCTGGTATCGAGGTCAATAAACCTAAAGCTGCCCAAGCTACGAAGCAAAAAAATGCTAACATTTTTATTGCTATACGTAGTGATGGCGCAATCTGGATTGATAAGCAGCAAGTTGACGTTGAACGTGTTTCAGCGAAAATTGAAAGCTTACTAGCAGAACAACCTACTGACGTTGTAATTTTGCAAGCTGATAAAGAAGCAAAACACGGCACAGTGGTTAAAGTTATGGACCAGATTAAAGCAACGGGCGATAACCTAAGAATTTCAATAGCTGGAGATCAGTAATGATTCGTTTTCTGTTTTCACTGATTGCAGGTGGGGCAGTTACTTTCGGCTTGTTCTACTTCATGGCTTACCTCATCTCTGGTGGGGCTGACCGTAATACGGAACAAAAAGAGCAGATCATAGTCGAAATTATGACGAATCCGCCTGAATCTAAGGTGCAGGAGAGGAAGCGTGTACCGCCTCCGCCTCCGCCACCGCCAAAGCAGCCGCCTAAACCGCAGCCGCCACAGCCGGATACTAATCCTAACCCAGGTGCAATGTCATTTAACATGCCAAGCATCGACGTAGGGAGTTCTGCTGGTGGACTAAGTGGTCCGGGTGCATTTGGACGAGATGGTGATGCGACACCTATCGTTCGTATTGAACCAAAATATCCAACGCAAGCAGCGCGTGATGGTAAAGAAGGTTGGGTACAACTTTCGTTCACAATTGATGAGTTAGGTGGGGTTATTGACGTTGATGTAATCGACGCTGAGCCTAAACGTATCTTTGACCGTGAAGCTAAACGTGCACTTCGTAAGTGGAAATACCGTCCGAAAATCATTGACGGTAAGCCACAAAAACAAGTTGGTTTACAAGTTCAATTAGACTTTAAACTTAACCAAGGCTAAGGAGGCGAGTAATGAGAAATTTATCTAAAGTAACTGCTCTTGCAATTCTTATGTCTGTGTCAGGTGCAACTTTAAGTTCATCTGTATTAGCGGCGCCAGATTACGCGAAAATTGAAGAGCGTAAGAAAGCAAAAACTAAGATCATGGGCGAGCGTACTGGTAAAAAAGTAATAAAAGCGTTTGACTTGTACAACGAAGATCAGCTTGACGAAGCCATAGCATTGCTTAAAGAAATTGATGCATCAGACGAGTTTGATAAAGCGACTGTAAATCGTTACTTAGGTAGCATGTACGCGCAGAAAGAAAACTACGCTGATGCAATCAAATACAGCAAGCTAGCAGTAGCACCTGATATTTTGAACTTTGCAGACCATGAACAAACACTTAAGTTACTAGGTGATTTGTACGCGGGTACTGAGAAATACAAAGAAGCAAAGAAAGCATACACAGCTTGGATGGACTTCACTGGTGAGGAAGATCCAACTGTATATACTCGTATTGCGCAAGCTAACTTTCAGTTAGAGCAATTCAGTGATGTTTTTGAGCCTGCTAACAAAGCAATAGCTCTTCAAAAAGAGCCTAATAAAGGCCCTTATCAGCTTAAACTTGGCGCATACTTTGAAACTAAAGATTATGCAAACATGGTTAAAGTGGGTGAAGAAATTGTTAAAGTTTGGCCTGATGACAAAAAAGCTTGGGTTGGTTTAGGTAAATACTATCTACAGACCGAAGAATATCAGAAAGGCCTTGCAACAATGGAAGTGGCTTACAAAAACGGTTACTTTGAAAACGAAGTTGAATACAAAGTACTTGCTAACTTTTACTCTTTAAATGAAATTCCTTACAAAGCAGCAGTAACGCTTGAAAAGGCAATTAAAGAAGAAAAAGTTAAACGTACTAAGCAAAATATCAACGCTGTTGCAAGTAACTATCATCGCTCTAAAGATATAGAGAAAGCTGCTAAGTATTATGAAGAAGCTGCTAAATTTGATGACGACGCTGAGCTTTACCGCAAAGCAGGTTCATTACTTTTACAATCTGAGAAATTTGGTGCTGCCGTTGTTCGCTTGAACAAGGCGTTAGAGCTTGGCTCTGACAAAAAAGGTACGATTTATTCAGATCTAGCTGAAGCGTATTACTACCAAGGCAAGTATAAGCAAGCTTACGCTGCTATTGTTAAGGCTATGGATGACCCACGCACACGTAAGTTTGCGAAAGGTTGGTCTACTTATATTAAAGATAAAGCCGCTCGCAACGGTGTTAAAATTTAATATTAGCTAACATTAGTAATTTTTAAAAAGCCCCTCTGGGGCTTTTTTTATTAGGATCACTATGTATAAAACGTTTTTTGTATCATTGTTATTGTGTTTAAATCTTGTTGGTTGTACTGATAAGAGTGATAGTTTTAGATCTTTTGATGAGGCACACAGCGCTTTAAAGTCTTTAAATACTGTGTTGATATTAGGTCAGGAAACAAACAATAAAAAAATTACAGAAGAAAACATTGTTTACTCGAACGAATATCTTGAAAAACGTCATGCTATTTATCAGCAATTGATGACGATGAAGTTAACACCCAATCAAATTACTCAAGTTAATTATTTGGTTATTGCAGAGCGATTTCCTGAGCGTTTTTTTCCTTGGCCAGCTCAAGCAGACGTTCTACATAATATGAGCTTATTTAACCGTTCAGCTAGCACCGTTGAGCAAACTATTAGCTGGCTTAAATTTACACAAGCTAAGTTAGAAATTGCAAAGCAAAGTAATTTAAAACTAAATAAGTTAGAGTATTCTTTATTACAGGAATATGTAGCTCAAGCTATCGAAAACAAGGCTACACAAGGTGCAATTAAAAGCCATATTAGAGCTTTTTCTAATTATTTGGATAATTATAAGCCTAGAGGGAGTGTTGGTTTAAGAGGGCTTTCTAATGGTTCAGAGTGGTATCAGAGTAAACTCAATTATTATGGCAACGCGGTTAACTCGCCTTTAGAGTGGGTTGTTATTATTAACGAACAAATTAAAGCGCTTGAAAGTGCAGTTATTAATGTCAAATTTAAACAAAGTCATACCAAATCGTTTGTTGTGCAGTATTTATCTGAAGAGCCATTGATTAGTGGACTTGACTGGCAAACACATTACTTAGACTTACCTGCTATGGCCAGCAATATAAAATTGTCTAATAATGACAAGTTGCTCATGCTTACAATGATGGAAACAGATATAGGTATTCATTACCATGCATGGACAATTGATCAGGCTAAAGTTAATTTATCAAAGCGTCTTAAAGTGTCAGAACAAACCGCGCAATATTTAGTTGAAGATATTATTCTTTATCCAGGTCAATCGTTTAGTTTTTGTGGTCAGATTTGTTATTAACCTAGGGGCTGTTTATTTGCCGAGGCTTATGGAAAGGCAAAGCCTTGAAGTGTAGATACTTATTTTTTAATACGTAATTACGCACAGTATATCCCAACATACCCTGTTATTTTTTTGAGTTCCGTCTGGGGCAGTTTATGTTCAGCTGCCTCTAGTCAATATAGGGAATGGGCATGATTAATGAGTAGGGTGCAGAGGTTTTGCTCTGTTTTTACTTGTCTACTGGCTAAAAAACTTTGCACCCCGGTTAAATCAATTTCAAAACTAATATGTCTTCAGGCATTAGCTATAGAAACTTATAACTAAGACTTTAAACATTAGTTAGATGTTCGTTTAATTGCGCATTTTGTACAGCGCTGTGTTGCAGGGTCTTTTTGAAGTAATGCGGTTGCAATTTTTTCTTCACAATCACAACAATAGCCGTATTGACCTATATCAATTTGACTCACTGCGGCCTCTAACATAGTCATACGATTAATTAAGTTGGCATACTCAGGGCCAAGCCTTTTTGCAGCAAGATCTAACCATTCATTATTTGCTGTATGTTTTAATGTGGTGATCAAGCCTTGATGGGCGGGGTGGGGCGATTTAGAAAGCATAACAAGTATGTTTGATTTAACTTGTGTTAGTTCATCATGTAAGCGCTTTTGGTGGTTCATTATCAGTATAACCCTTTTACATTAACTGCTCGTTATACTGATATTATCTAATTGCTTTTAATTATCTGTCATGATTTGAATCAAGTTGTGGTGCTTTTGCATATTTTTTTAAAACGGCAGATACGTCTTCTTTGGTTTTTAACCTACGAATTTCATCAAACAATGTTATTGCTTGCGGATATTGACGCTTTAAATAACCTAGCCATTGCTTAGTTCTAGATGCAAAATATTTTTCATCTTTAGCTGGGTCATGATGAATAGCTGAGTGTATTAAGTGATAAAGAACATGCTCCCATTCTAAACCCTCGTAGTGCTCGTTATTGACATGTGCTTTTATTTTTTTAGCTAAATCAGGATGAGATAGGGCGCCTCTGCCAAGCATTAAGTCACTGCAACCGCTTCTTTTTTGGCATAGCATCGCGTCTTCAACTTGCCATATTTCACCATTAGCAACTACAGCAATATTTTTTCCTTTTATTATAGGAGGTATCTTTTCCCAATATGCAGGCGGGTTGTATCCATCGCGTTTTGTTCTTGCATGAATCGCTACGCTATTAGCACCGGCACTTACAACCGCATCAATAATTTCTTGGCTGTTACTGTCGTCATCAAATCCTAAACGTATCTTTGCACTCACCTCATGTTTTGAATCTACCGCATCTCTAACCGCTTTAATTATGGTATACATATGCTCGGGATCTTTAAGCAAAACGGCACCACCGCGGCTGCGGTTAACTGTTTTCGCAGGACACCCAAAATTAAGGTCAACACCATGGGAACCCAAATCAATCGCTCTCACTGCATTTTCAGCTAACGGATTTGCCTCTTGTCCAAGCAATTGTATACGCACGGGCGTGCCTGCTCGGGTATAGCCATTATTATTTAGTTCAGGGCAGTATCGATAAAATACTTTTTCAGGTAAACGTGCTTGAACAACTCTTACAAATTCGGTCACGCATAAATCAAACCCGCCAAGGTCAGTTAGCAGTTGGCGCATTTTAAAATCTACAACACCTTCCATAGGTGCTAAAACAAGTTTCATAAAGCGATTATATTATTAAAAATAAGGTCGCTAGTTTACCTTTAAATTGCATATTGATAAATCTGTAATTTTTACTCATAGTTAAAGTGAGAGCGCAGGGGACAAATTTTTTCGATTAAATAAAAATAAAAATGAAAGTTTTTATTTCATCACAGGTCTACTTAAACATACACGCAATTTAAAACGATATTTAAATTGCAATGACTTACACATTGAGTATAGAGAGCAAAGATAATGAATACAGTAAAAAATAATACAATCGCATTAACATTAGGTGCAGTAGTAGTGGGTTCTGCGAGTTTAGTATCTGCTGATGTACAAGCAAACCCGTTTGAATTTCAGCAGCTTGTTTCAGGTTATCAATTAGATGCTGCCGAAGGCAAGTGCGGTGAAGGCAAATGTGGCGGTGACGCAAAAGGTAAAAAAGAAGGCAAGTGCGGCGAAGGTAAATGTGGTGGCGACGCAAAAGGTAAAAAAGAAGGCAAGTGCGGCGAAGGTAAATGTGGCGGCGATGCAAAAGGTAAAAAAGAAGGCAAGTGCGGCGAAGGTAAATGTGGCGGCGATGCAAAAGGTAAAAAAGAAGGCAAGTGCGGCGAAGGTAAATGTGGCGGTGACGCAAAAGGTAAAAAAGAAGGCAAGTGCGGCGAAGGTAAATGTGGTGGCGACGCAAAAGGTAAAAAAGAAGGCAAGTGCGGCGAAGGCAAATGTGGTGGGGACGCAAAAGGTAAAAAAGAAGGCAAGTGTGGCGAAGGTAAATGTGGTGGCCGTTAATTTCTTAATTTAATTAAGTTATGCTAAAGGGCCACGGGCCCTTTTTTGTTAATAGTAGAGGCAGTTATGACACAAATGCACAGTTCGGAATTTGGAATGGTTGGCTTAGGTTTGCGCCGTGAAATGCTAGATGAGTTATTAGAACACGTTCCAAAGCAAATTGATTTTTTAGAAGTTGCGCCTGAAAATTGGTTAAAACTGGGCGGCCGATTTAAAAAGCAGTTTAAAACATTAACCGATGCTAATAATTTTGTATGTCATGGTTTGTCTTTATCAATAGGTTCGCCAGAGCCGCTTGATATTGAATTTATTAAATCGCTAAAAGTCTTTTTTGATCAGCACAACATTAAAATGTTTAGTGAGCATTTGAGTTATTGCTCTGGTCAAGGCCATATGTATGATTTAATGCCCATCCCTTTTACCGAAGAGGCAATAGCGCACGTTGTCCCCCGAATTAAGCAAGTTCAAGATATACTTGAACGACCTGTTGCGATGGAAAATGTATCTTACTACGGTGCGCCAGGCCAAGAGTTAACTGAACTCGAATTTACCACTGAAATTTTAGAGCAAGCAGATTGTAAATTGTTGCTTGATGTAAATAATATTTATGTTAATTCGATAAACCATGGTTATGACGCAAATACCTTTTTAGCTGGCTTACCTACAAAACGTATCGCTTATGGGCATGTTGCGGGACATTATAATGAGGCTAATGATTTAATAGTCGATACTCATGGCGCCGATGTTATTGATCCAGTCTGGGAGTTACTTGATAAAGCTTATAGGGTACATGGTGTATTTCCAACGCTTCTTGAGCGAGATTTTAATATTCCAGAGATAAATGTACTCACTAAAGAGCTTGATATTATTATTCAGTTGCAACAAAAGTATCTAAATCCTGAGCTTTCAAAACAACGAGCTTGAAGTTAACGCGAATCAGACAGTAATGAGTATCCAGCTATGAGTTTTATAGATGTTCAAAATGAATTTATGGCGCACATACGTGAACCAAAAAAAAATAAAAAGCCAACTGATATTGAAGATAGACGCATGGCTATATATCGCGACTTATTCTTTAATAACATAGAGGGATTCATTTCTTCTGGTTATCCAGTGTTAAAAACGCTTTATAGTGACAAACAATGGAACAAATTGATTAGGCAGTTTTTTAGTGAATATAATTGTCAATCACCCTATTTTTTAGATATAGCAGGGGAGTTTATTAATTACTTGTCCAGTAGTTATAAAATGAAAAACTATGATCCTGCTTTTATGTTAGAGCTTGCGCATTATGAATGGGTAGAGCTTGACGTTTCAATAGCAAACGAAGACCCCAATGAGAGAAAACTACAACAAACAGCGTTAACTAAAAGTCCATTATTTCTATCAAGCGTAGCGAGAAATTTGAGTTACCAATATCCAGTGCAAACTATAAGTGACCAAGTCCGGCCAAAAGAACCATCGACTGTACCTAACTATTTTGTTGTTTATAGAGATGAAGAAGATGAAGTACAGTTTTTAGCAACTAATGCCATGACGGCTTTATTACTCTCTATCATTGAAAGCGTTGAGGGCATTACATTTGATAACCTCTGCCAACAGGTGATTATGCAGGCTCCTCAGTTTAACGAAGAGCAAATAACACAAGGGGCGCTTGTGACACTCAATGCGCTGATTGAACGCGGTGTAATCGTGACAAAAAATCAAGATTAAGGCCTTTATTGATGTTTTTACATCGTCTATCATGGCAGCCTTATTTATCGTGCTTAATAAAAGGTTGTACTATGTCAGATGATAAAGATTTTAAGGATCCGTTTAACGCTACTTATTTTATTGCTTTTCTAGCGGTATTTGCAGGTATTGGTTGTTTAAATGCAATTTTAGGTTGGATCACTAGCTTAACCTAAAACGTATTCATAGTTTAAGGCTGTTGTCAGCATCAGCCTTAATACTTTGCTTTTTTATCCTCTATAACTGTTCAATATTTTCGTTAAAGTCACAGCAAACTCGCAATTAAAGTTCACTTAAGGTTATAATCACCTGCTTTGTAATATCAACCATTGAGCAGTAAAACTTATGACTCAAGTAACACCAGCAATTATTAAAAACAGCATTGCAACAATTGCTGATTATCCTAAAGCGGGCATTATGTTTCGCGATGTAACAACATTAATGGCCAACCCTGAAGCGTTCAAGGCTACTATTGATGCGTTTATAACCGAATATAAAGACCAAGGTTTTACAAAAATTATTGGCACAGAATCACGTGGCTTTATTTTTGGTGCGCCTTTATCTTATGCTTTAGGTATTCCTTTTATTCCAGTGCGTAAGCCTGGCAAATTACCACGCGAAGTTATTCGCCAAGATTACCTACTAGAATACGGTGAAGACACGCTAGAACTTCATGTTGATGCAATTGTACCCGGTGACAAAGTACTTCTTGTTGATGACCTTCTAGCCACTGGCGGTACTATTGAAGCGACTGCTAAACTAGTTAATAAGTTAGGCGGTGAGGCTACTGATGCAGCATTTGTTGTATCACTGCCTGAATTAGGTGGCGAACAACGCATTGAAAAAATGGGTATCAAAATCTTAAAGTTGGTTGAATTCGAAGGCGAATAATCCATGAGTTATCAGGTTCTAGCGAGAAAATGGCGTCCACAAACCTTTCATGAATTGGTTGGGCAGTCTCATGTTAAACAAGCGCTTGTTAATGCGCTTACACAAAATAGACTGCATCACGCGTATTTATTCACTGGAACCCGAGGAGTTGGTAAAACAACTATTGCGCGTATTTTTGCAAAAAGCTTAAATTGCGACGAAGGTATTTCGGCATCTCCTTGTGGGCAATGTAGCAGCTGTACAGATATTGAAGCAGGGCGCTACATTGACTTGCTAGAAATTGATGCTGCCTCTCGTACTAAAGTAGAAGATACGCGTGAAATACTTGATAACGTTCAATACGCACCTACGCGCGGGCGTTACAAAGTATACCTAATAGATGAAGTTCACATGCTTTCAAAGCATAGTTTTAATGCGCTTTTAAAAACGCTCGAAGAACCGCCAGAGCATGTGAAATTTTTACTCGCAACCACCGATCCCCAAAAGTTACCCGTTACTATTTTATCGCGATGTTTACAGTTTAATTTAAACGCCTTATCGCAAAGTGAAATTAAAACACAGCTTCAACACGTTTTGACTCAAGAACAACTGCGCTTTGATAACGATGCACTTAGCGTTATTGCAAAAGCTGCAGATGGCAGTATGCGCGACGCGCTTAGCTTAACCGATCAAGCTATAGCACAAACGAATGGTGATATTAATAATCAAGCGGTTCAAGCTATGCTTGGTTTAATGGATACACACTACAGCCAAAGTTTATTAGCAGCATTACTAAGTCAAGATGGCGCTGCGCTCATGAGCGAAATAGCAAATGTAGCGAGCAAAAATCCAAATTATATAGCGTTACTTGATGATTTAATTTCATTAACGCACTTAACCCAGCTTACCCAACTAGTGCCTCAAGCTGCTGGGCTTGATGAGACCAATGCTGATTACATAAAACACGTTGCAGAGCACACCAGTGCGCAGCAAGTGCAGGTTTATTACCAGTTACTTTTAAACGGTAAAAAAGATTTACAATGGGCCCCTGAACCACGTTTAGGGTTCGAAATGATTTTGCTGAGGTTACTTGCATTTCAGCCTGCAGGAAACGAAAATCAGCAGAACGAGATAAATACACCTCAATTGCCGGCACGTAACACTGAAAGTCGAGCCAATGCACTGCGCGATATTTTAAGTAAAAATAAGCCTGAAAGTACTAATAACGCAGCTAAAAACAGCGATATAAGCGCTGTACAGCAACCAGCTGAAAAATCGATTATAAGTGCAGAACAGCATGAGCAAGTAACCCCCACTGTTACTGACACGCCTGTTGATTCTGCTCACGTAGAGCATTTACAGGTTAAAAACGAAGAGGCTCAAACTGAAACGAGCCAAAATACACCTGCGAAGCAAATAAGTGATGAGCAAGCACAGCGTAACAGCGAAAATGAAGCATACATGCAGCACAATGATGTAGAGCAAACATTAGCTGCACAATTCGATGATGTAATGAGTAGCGCGCTAGATCAAGGCTTTAATCCTCAAACTCAAAGTACATCGCAACAGGCTGAATCTCCAAGCGCTTCAGTTTCTTTGGATGCAGCTTCACTGCATGATAAAGAGTCTCAGGCACAATCGGCCATTGCACGCATCTTACGAGATAGAAATATATCAGGTTCAGGCAGGTTATCGGGTAATAATATAGCTCAGCCGCCAGTGTCTGAAAAACCTGAAACTGCTAATAATGAGCAAAGTAACAAGCTGGTCGGTTCGCCAATTGCAGAGCAAACTCAAGCTACTAATACAGATATACACACTCATTCTGAAAACACAGAACACCCGCTCGCGGGTTCTGTGCAATCTAGCAACCCACCACCGTGGGATGACTACAATACAGGCGAGCATGAAAAAAAGTCTGAGCTCCCTGTTAGCGGGAGCCAAACACAACGCCCTAGTACCGTCGCTACTAAAGCACAAAAAGTTGATTTTAAAGCTAAGCATCAAACAATCACTGAAAATTTAGCGCCTGAGTTACTAGAACAAATTAACCCTCAAAGTGTGCCTGCTCCAGCTCCACAAGAGGAAAGTATTCCGGTTCCAGATGATTTTCAAAGCCCAATAAGTGAAATAAAATTTGCTCATCAGCAAGACGAGTGGGCTTATTTGATAAAACGTATGGGGCTGGGTGGACGAATGCGCCAATTTGCGCTGCATTCAATTTTTACGAAGCAGGGAAGTAACTTACATATAGATGTTGATGAATCGCAAAAACACTTAGATACGCCAATGCTTCGCCAAAAACTTGATGCCGCATTATCGAGTATTTACGATCACAATGTATCGCTGAGTATAAAATTTGCTCAAGGGGTTATCGACTCGCCTTATTTAATTCAACAAAAAATAGATGCAGGGCGCCATCAGCAAGCAATAGATGTGATCACAAATGACGAAAACATAGTACAATTTCAACAGTTATTTAGCGCCGAAATTGACGAAAACAGTATTCAGGCATTGTAATTACATACAATCGCCCTTATCTTCATGACAATTAAAGATTAAAAGAAAGAGAGAAAATTATGTTTAAAGGTGGAATGGGTAACATGATGAAGCAAGCGCAGCAAATGCAAGAGCGCATGCAAAAAGCCCAAGACGAAATTGCAACAATGGAAGTTGTTGGTGAAGCGGGTGCAGGCTTAGTTAAAGTAACCATGCTTGGTAACCACAATGTTCGTCGCGTAGAGCTTGATGAAAGCCTTATGGAAGACGACAAAGACATGATTGAAGACTTACTTGCAGCGGCATGTAACGATGCTGTGCGCCGTGTAGCTGAAGAAACGCAAGAACGAATGAGCAAAGTAACTGGCGGTATGCAATTACCACCAGGTATGAAAATGCCGTTTTAACAAACAATGCAACTTTCAGATAGTTTAAATCAGCTTATTGAAGCATTGCGGTGTCAACCGGGTATTGGCCCAAAGTCTGCACAGCGTATTGCATTTCATTTGCTTGAACGTGATCGCAAAGGTGGTACACAACTAGGTAGCGCGCTTACTAAGGCAATGACAGCAATAGGTCATTGCCAAACGTGCCGAACTTTTTGTGAGCAACCTCAATGTGACATTTGCTTAAGTACAAAACGCCAAGACAGCGGTACGTTATGTGTTGTTGAGTCGCCTACTGATGTACTTGCTATTGAGCAAACGGGTCAGTATTTAGGTTTATATTTTGTTCTTATGGGGCATTTATCACCCATTGATGGTATTGGCCCTAAAGAAATAGGCTTAGATGTTTTAGAGCAAAAACTTTCTCAAGGCGGCATTAACGAAGTAATACTAGCAACAAATCCTAGTGTTGAGGGTGAGACGACTGCGCATTATATTGCCCAGCTTTGCCACAAAAATAATGTGGGCGCCTCGCGAATAGCGCACGGTATTCCGGTTGGAGGCGAACTTGATCTAGTTGATGGTAGAACCCTAATGCATGCTTTTAGTGGGCGCCGCGTGGTTACACAAGAATAGTTCATTAAAGCGACTGTTTGAAAAGATATGTAAAAGCCTACGTAATTAATTTATGTAGGCTTTTTTGTTTTTAAGGTAAGCTAGCTAAAAATAGTATGCAGTTAATTTGACGGCTAAGTAATCAAAGTCTTTTTTGAGATAGGTTTATTTAGAGTTAAAACGTAAGGATCACAATGAAAACGCATTCAACAAATCAAAGCGGCTTACTTAATAGTAAACGATTTTTACCTTTGTTTATTACTCAGTTTTTTTCTGCAGTTAACGACAATGTATATAAGCAGTCGGTGCTTATTTTACTGGTTTTTCAAGCTGCAACATTGGCCGATGGAGCGCTTTATTCAAACATTGCAGCAGGCTTATTTATTTTACCGTTTTTTTTATTTTCGGGTATGGCAGGGCAGCTTGCTGAGAAAACAGAAAAATCAAAATTAATCAGGTTTGTAAAACTTTGCGAAATTCCTATTATGGTTGTAGGGGCACTATCAATTTATACCCAGTCCATATGGCTTATGCTCACCACTATATTTTTCATGGGGTTTCAAAGTACATTTTTTGGTCCGTTAAAATATTCTATTTTACCGCAGCACGTTGCCCCGAACGAATTAACAAAAGCTAATGGGTTAGTTGAATCGGGTACCTTTGTTGCCATTTTACTAGGGACTATTTTTGGTACTTATTACATTACGCAAAACGTAGGCCCCGAAATTATTAGCATTGCAGTACTCGTGCTCGCAGTATTAGGTTATGTGAGTAGCCGCTTCATACCAATAAGTGCAGCGAATGAACCTAATTTAGCATTTACCTACAATATTTATACCTCTACAAAAAATGTGTTTTCAGCACTTAATTCGCAAACAGAGTCTGTGGGAAAATCAGTCTTAGGTATAAGCTGGTTTTGGTTAATAGGCGCCATTGTGCTAACTACATTACCAAACTATGTTAAGCACGTAATGGGCGGTAACGAATTAGTAGTAACCAGTGCGCTGGTGGTATTTTCGTTAAGTATTGCTATTGGTTCTTTATTATGTGAAAAGCTTTCGCGTTCGCGTATTGAGTTAGGCATAGTGCCCTTTGGCGCCATTTTAATTACCCTATTTTTATATTTGCTCAGTAAAGAGCCCGCTATTTTAAGTTATGGTGTGCAAATTGATGAATTATTAACCTTAAAGCAGGTATTAAATACTGGTGATATGCGCTGGCACTTTGTGTGGATGGCTGGTATTGGTATAGCATCAGGTTTTTATACTGTTCCTTTGTATGCTTTGATACAACAAAGAACAGAAGAGGCGTGTCGGTCTCGTGTTATTGCCGCTAACAACGTACTTAACGCGCTGTTTATGGTGTGTAGTGCCATTTTAAGTATTGTGACATTGTCTATTTTAGAGTGGAGTATCTCAGAATTATTGCTTTTACTTGCAGGGTTAAACTTACTGATTTCAGTGTATATTTATACCAAAGTACCTGAGTTTTTCTTGCGTTTTATTATCTATATTTTAGCTATTTGCATGTATCGCGTGAAAACCAGAGGCGAAATAAATATACCAGAGGAAGGTGCAGCTGTTATCGTTGCCAATCATGTCAGTTTTGTTGATTGGATGTTTATTTTAGCAGCGTCACCAAGACCAATCCGTTTCATGGTTTTTGCGCCAATTTATTATTCCCCTGCGTTGCACTGGTTATTTAAAATGGCTAAAGCAATACCTATTGATAGCGAAAAAGCAAACCCTGAAGCTTTTAAAAAAGCGTTTGACGATGTTGCAGAGGCACTTGAACACGGCGAGCTTGTCGGTATTTTCCCGGAGGGTAAATTAACAGGTGATGGCTGTGTTGATATGTTTAGAAGAGGTGTAGAGAGAATAATTGAGCGAACGCCTGTTGCTGTTGTGCCTGTGCATTTAGGTGGGCTTTGGGGCAGTATGTTTAGCCGAAAAACAAAGTGGCAATTACCTCGTTTAAAGTGGTCTCTAGTCTCTGTATCTGTTGGTGAGCCTGTGGCGGCAAATAAAGTAAAAGCGGATAATCTGCGTGAACGAGTGTTAGATTTAAAACTACTTTACTCTAAGGATAATGATTAACAGGCATGAAAAGCCGCCAATCAAACCCTATTGTCGATAATTTTATAGCGCCAAAATGCATAGATACGTTTAGTATTTTGTATCAAGATAACGATATTTTAGTCATTAATAAACCCAGTGGGTTGCTGAGCTTATCAGGGAAAAATCCAGAAAACTGGGACTCAGTACATTATCGTCTAGTAAATGGGCAAAAAGGGTTAACGCCGCCCTTTTTAAACGCTAAATTAGTTCATCGATTAGATTTAGGCACATCGGGGATAATGCTTGTAAGCCTAAACGATTTGAGCTCAAAACGTTTAAATAAGCAGTTTCAATTACGTAGTGTAAAAAAGCATTATGTAGCAGTGCTGCAGGGGTGTGTTAGTGAAAATAGAGGGCAAATTGATGCGCCCATAGCTAAAGACACACAGTTATTTCCGCGTGTAAAAATCTGCAAACTAGAGGGGAAGCCTGCTGTTACCGAGTTTAACGTTATAAAGCGCCTTGCTAACCCTGTTAGAACTTATGTACATTTTTCCCCTTTGACTGGGCGTACTCATCAGCTACGCATACATAGTCATTTTATAGGCCACCCTATTTTAGGATGCGACCTGTATAAGAATGCACAAAGTGAAAAGCTATCAAAGCGTCTACAGTTGCATGCAAGCGATCTGTTTTTTGAACATCCCACTACAAATCAAGCAATTCACATCCATTGCCCAAGCCCATTTTAGTGTGAATTAGCATTACATTTTTTAATTTTTTCCCTTGAAGTTCTATTAGCTCCCCCCATATTAAGTGCATAACGCAGACACTTTGCTAATTGGAGATATATAAATGACTGCAGCACAAAAAGAAACATTAGGCTTTCAAACAGAAGTAAAACAACTATTAAACTTAATGATTCATTCTCTTTATTCAAACAAAGAGATTTTTTTACGTGAGCTTGTATCAAACGCATCAGATGCAGCCGACAAGCTACGTTTTTTAGCGCTTTCAAATGGTGATCTTTACCAAGGCGATGCCGACCTTCGCGTTCGTATTAGCGCAGATAAAGAGGCCAATACCGTGACTATTTCAGATAACGGCATTGGTATGACCCGTGAAGAAGTGATTAACTCTTTAGGCACTATTGCAAAATCTGGCACCGCTGAGTTTTTCAAAAATTTAACGGGCGATCAAAGCAAAGATTCACAACTTATTGGTCAGTTTGGTGTTGGTTTTTACTCTGCATTTATTGTTGCTGATTTAGTGACTGTTCGCACACGCAAAGCTGGTGAAACAACTGCTTATGAGTGGGAGTCTAAAGGTGAAGGCGAGTACACGCTGCAAGAAATTGAAAAAGAAGGCCGTGGTACAGACATTATTTTACACCTTCGTGATGATGAAAAAGAATTTGCTGACGATTGGCGCCTGCGCAGTATTGTGACTAAATACTCGGATCATATTTCTACCCCTGTGCAAATGTACAAAGCAGAAGTGCCTGAGTCTGAAGGTGAAGATGGCGAAAAAATCCCAGCCGTACCGGGTGAATGGGAAAGTATTAACCGCGCAACCGCATTATGGACACGCGATAAGTCTGAGCTTTCTGACGAAGAATACAAAGAGTTTTATAAGCATGTAAGCCATGACTGGGAAGATCCACTTAGCTGGGCACATAATAAAGTTGAAGGTAAAACAGAGTACACAAGCCTTTTATATATCCCTAAAAAAGCACCTTTCGACTTATGGAACCGTGAACGCCAAAGTGGTCTTAAACTTTACGTACAACGTGTATTTGTAATGGATGATGCTGAGCAGTTTATGCCAAGCTACTTACGTTTTGTAAAAGGTTTATTAGACTCAAACGATTTACCACTAAATGTATCGCGTGAAATTTTACAAGATAACAAAGTAACTCAAGCGATTCGTAAAGGGTGTACTTCGCGTATTATTAAAATGCTTGAGCGTATGGCGAAAAACAAAGCTGATGATTACCAAGTATTTTGGAATGAGTTTGGCCAAGTAATGAAGGAAGGTCCAGCGGAAGACGCAGCAAATAAAGAAGCGATTTGTAAACTACTTCGTTTTTCTTCAACTCATACTGATTCGCAAACGCAAGATGTGTCGCTCGAACAATATGTTGAGCGTATGAACGAAGGCCAAGACAAAATATACTACGTGGTAGCCGATACCTTTACCGCTGCTAAAAACTCGCCGCATTTAGAGATTTTCCGCAAAAAAGGCATTGAGGTATTATTACTAAGCGACCGTGTTGACGAGTGGATGATGAGCCACCTAACTGAGTTTGCAGATAAGCCATTTCAGTCAATCACGCGTGGTGACTTAGACCTAGGCAAGCTTGATGATGAAGAGACAAAGAAAGCGCAAGAAGAGTCTGAAAAAGAGATGGCTGGCTTAGTAGAGCGCATTAAAGCAGCCTTAGGGGAAGATGTTAAAGAAGTGCGTTTCACACACCGTTTAACTGACTCTCCAGCATGTGTTGTAAGTGATGACAACGACATGAGTTCGCAAATGCAAAAGCTAATGGAGTCTGTTGGCCAAGCGGCGCCAGAGGCTAAGCCTGTGTTTGAGCTAAACCCAGAGCATCAACTTGTGAAACATTTAAATGACGAACAAGATGAAGATAAATTTGCACAATGGTCGCATGTATTATTAGACCAAGCATTACTTGCAGAGCGCGGAACATTAAAAGACCCAACAGGGTTTGTTACACGCCTAAATAAATTAATGCTAGAGCTAAGCAAATAAATTTATATTAAGTTAATAAAAGTATAAATTTTGAACATATTTAAAAAGGAAGCCTAGGCTTCCTTTTTTTATGCCCTACATACTAGCCAATTAGTATAAGTTGCTTGAGTATCAGCGGCGCTTATGGAAGAATTCAGGCTTTAAAAATAAACTCTCATACTAGGGGACAATGATATGCGCATTATTCTTTTGGGCGCGCCGGGTGCAGGTAAAGGTACTCAAGCTCAGTTTTTAATGGACAAGTACGGTATTCCACAAATTTCTACTGGCGATATGCTACGTGCTGCAATTAAAGAAGGCACTCCACTTGGCTTAGAAGCAAAAAAAGTAATGGACGCAGGTCAGCTAATTTCTGACGATATTATTATTGGTTTAGTTAAAGAGCGTATTGCTAAAGCTGATTGCGAAAAAGGTTTTTTACTAGATGGCTTTCCACGTACCATTCCACAAGCAGATGCAATGAAAGAAAATGGCGTAGTAGTTGATCACGTTATTGAATTTGATGTTGCTGATGAAGTAATTGTTGAGCGTATGGGCGGACGTCGTGTTCATCCTGGCTCGGGTCGTGTTTACCATGTTGTTTACAATCCACCAAAAGTGGAAGGTAAAGACGATGAAACAGGTGAAGAGTTAATTGTGCGTGCTGACGACACAGAAGAGACAGTGCGTAAACGTCTAGGTATTTACCATGAGCAAACTATGCCGTTGGTTGATTATTACCAAGCTGAAGCAGCTGCAGGCAACACGCAGTACCATAAACTTGACGGTACACAAGCTGTAGAAGTTGTAAGTGCACAGTTAGGTGAGCTTTTAGGTTAATTTAAAGCGCACAAAAAAAACCGCCAGCTGGCGGTTTTTTTGTTTTACAGAGAGATCTATAAGGTTTTAAGCGTTTTTATTACGCTTTCATATTCTGGCTCGGTAGATAGGTTACTCACTAATTGCTTATAAATCACTTTGTGACTTTTATCGAGTATAAAAATAGAGCGCGTTAGAAGCCCCATATCTTTTATAATCACACCATATTTTTGGCCAAAATCACGCCATACCGAATCAGATAATGTGATGACTTTATCTATGTTCTCTGCTTTACAAAATCGTTTTTGGGCAAACGGTAAATCAGCACTTACAGTCAATATTTCAATACTTGGAAATTGCAGCGCCACTTTTTCGTTAAAGTGCTTAGTTTGTAAACTACACACACCGGTATCTAAACTTGGTACTACGCTAATTAGTAATGCTTGCCCTTTGTAGTTTTTGAGCGTTACAGGCGTAAAGTTACCATCAACTACTTTAAAGTCAGGCGCACTTTCACCTACTGAGACACCTTCACCCATTAAAGTAATTGGTTTGCCCTGTACTGACACTTTTCCTGCATCTAGTGTATTTTCTGGGTAATCGGCTGCCATAGCAACGGAGCAAAATGCACTCAGCACAAACGCGAAGGTACGATACATAAGGTATTTCCTTTTAAATTAACGCAATAAGCGACAGTGTATTATACTGCGTATGAGTAACCAAGCGATTATGCGTTCTTGCTTGATAAGAATTAGTTATGAGATTTATAAATTGTAAACCGCTGAAACTTTGATTAACATATAGTTACAAAAAATATCTTAAATAATAAAAATAAAAGCCACTATCATTTTGTGATGTTAATACTTGGTTTAAAAATAGAGAGATAGTATGCCAACATCAGTATTAGTATGTGATGATTCCAAATTAGCGAGGCGCCAGTTAGCTCGCTCATTGCCGGAAGACTGGGACATAAAGGTTGAGTTTGCAATTAACGGTGTTGATTGCATAAAGCAAATAAAAGCGGTTGACCCAGAAATTCTATTCCTTGATTTAAACATGCCTGAAATGGACGGGTATGAAGTGTTGATGGCAATGAAAGAGTTAGGCTTAAATGTGCTTACTGTTGTGGTATCTGGCGACATACAACCTAATGCCCACCAACGAGTGCTTGATTTAGGCGCTATCGATTTTATTCAAAAACCCTGCTCACCAGAAAAGCTTGCCGAAATAATAGAGCATCATGGAATTAAAGACAAAGCCATGCGTGAACGCTTGTCTCATGCATTAGGTGAGCAAGTTGACCCTGACGTTCGAGACATCTACCAAGAACTGACGAATGTCGCAATGGGGCAGGCTGGTGACTTACTAGCAAGGTTACTCAATGTATTTGTCGAATTACCAATCCCTAATGTAAATATTTTAGAGGTGAGTGAGCTAGATATGGCACTTCGCTCCATAGATAATAATGCGTCTACTTCTGGTGTGTGCCAGGGCTTTATAGGTGGTGGTGTATCTGGCGAAGCATTATTATTACTCAACGATTCTAGTTTTAAAGAAATTGCATCTTTAATGAATTATGACGGTGTACTCACCGACAACGTTGAGCTTGAGCTACTCATGGATATTAGTAATATCCTTATTGGTGCAATTCTTACGGGTCTTTCTAAACAGCTCGACATGTCATTCAGCCAAGGACACCCAATTGTGTTAGGTCAGCATAGGGATGTTTCTGAACTGGTAAAAGCAAACAAGTCTCGTTGGCAACGCACTCTTGCAATTGAAATTAGCTATGGCATTGAAAATCACAACATAAACTGTGATTTAATGTTGTTATTTACCGAAGACTCACTAAAAACTTTGAAATACAAAGTTGCTTACCTATTAGAAGATTAAGTTATGGCTGCTGATTTAGATATGAATGAGATCCATTGGTTAATGGATATGTTTAATACCGTTGATGTGGGTCTTGTTGTACTTGATAGAGATTACCGAGTGTGTGTTTGGAATGGGTTTATGGAAAACCATTCCGGCTTATTACCAAGTGCGGTAAAGCATAAAGATTTATTTGATTTGTTTCCTGCAATAGACGAAAAATGGTTTAGAAGTAAATCTGAATCAGTATTTGTTTTAAAAAATCGCTCATTCACAATATGGGAACAGCAACCTTATATATTTAGGTTTAAAAATTACCGTCCTATCACTGGTAAAGCCGAGTATATGTATCAAAATGCAACTTTTATACCTTTAACTAATATTCGTGCAGAAGTCAGTCATATATGTATTATCTTATATGATGTAACTGATATTGCGGTAAATAAAAAAGAATTAGAGGATTTAAATGCCCGCCTAGAGCAAGTAAGCCAAACAGATAGCCTCACTCAATTGTATAACCGTGGTCATTGGGAGAGTACGCTCAAGCAAGAGTTTTTGCGTACTAAGCGCAATGGCGGTTCTAGTGCATTGCTGATGTTTGATATCGATCGATTTAAAGTCGTAAATGATGAATATGGACACACGTGTGGTGATGAAGCACTACGCCACTTGTCAAAACTTTTAAAAACGACACTACGCGAAACGGACATCGCAGGAAGGTACGGTGGTGAGGAGTTTGTAGTTACTTTATTAGATACCGATGAAAAGGGTGCTGAAATTTTTGCTGAACGCTTAAGGGTATTAATTGAGCAAAGTCCTGTTATGTATAAACAACTTGAAGTTAAAGTCACTGTGAGTATTGGTTTTGCTTGTTTTAGTAATGAGTTTAAAGACCATGAGCGCTGGATAGAAGCTGCAGATAAAGCTATGTATCAATCTAAAAAGAATGGACGAAATAAAGTAACTGCCTATGCCGATATAAAAAATGACGCTTAAGCGTCATTTTTTATTAATTATTTTTAGTCTGCCGCTCTGAGTTTAATCACTCGGTTGTATGTCGAGAGTCATCTTTAGGGCATTGTCCGATAGTCGTTATTTTTTCATTATTATCTACTTGTTCAAGTTTTACTTTAAACCCCCATAATCTATAAAAATGCTTAAGTACTTCCTCATGTGTATTTGCTAAAGGTATATTATTGTGCGGGACATACCTAAGCGTTAACGACCGATCCCCTCTGATATCAACATCGTATACTTGAATGTTAGGTTCGTGATTACTTAAATTATATTGAGCAGAAAGCGCTTCCCTTACCGCTTTGTAGCCACTGTCGTTATGAATTGCGCCTATTTCTAAATGCGAAGCGCTTGCGTTATCAATAAGTGTAAAAAGCTTAAAGTCGCGAATTAATTTTGGGGATAAAAACTGGCTTATAAAGCTTTCATCTTTAAAGTTTTGCATAGCAAAATGAAGGGTATCAAGCCAATTACTTCCGGCATATTCAGGAAACCACTTTTTATCTTCTTCCGTTGGGTGTTCGCATAGTCGCCTAATATCAACCATCATATTGAATCCCAGAGCATATGGGTTGATACCTGAATAATACTGACTATTGTAAGGTGGTTGATAAACAACATTTGTATGGCTTTGTAAAAATTCCAGCATAAATGAGTCGGTAAGTTTACCTTCATCATATAGGTGATTTAAAATGGTGTAATGCCAAAAGGTGGCCCAGCCTTCATTCATTACTTGTGTTTGTTTTTGTGGGTAAAAATATTGTGATATTTTACGCACTATACGAATAACTTCACGTTGCCAAGGTTCTAAAAGTGGTGCGTTTTTTTCTATAAAATACAAGATATTTTCTTGCGGCTCTTGAGGAAAGTGGCGTTCTTTCTTTTTTGCTTCTTGGTGATGTTCGGGGATTGTTCGCCATAATTCGTTCACTTGAGATTGCAAATAAGCCTCGCGTTCTTCTTGGCGCTTTTGCTCTTCGCATAACGAAATTTGTTGCGGGCGTTTATAACGATCAACGCCATAGTTCATGAGTGCGTGGCATGAGTCTAGTAAGGTTTCTACTGCCGTCAAACCGTATTTTTCTTCGCAGCGACGTATATAATTTTTAGAAAATACCAGGTAATCAATGATAGAGCTGGCATCAGTCCATGTTTTAAATAAATAATTACCTTTAAAAAAAGAGTTGTGGCCATAACATGCGTGCGCCATAACTAGTGCTTGCATCGGTAACGTATTTTCTTCCATTAAATATGCAATACAGGGGTCTGAATTAATCACTATTTCATACGCGAGGCCCATTTGTCCGCGTTTATAGTTTTGCTCAGTTTGAATGAATTTTTTCCCGTAAGACCAATGGTTGTAACCAATAGGCATCCCAACACTTGAGTACGCATCCATCATTTGTTCGGCGGTGATCACCTCTATCTGATTAGGGTAAGTGTCTAACCGGTAAAAGTCTGCAACGCGGGCTATTTCTGTTTGATACTCAGTTAACAAATCAAAAGTCCAGTCAGGGCCGTCACTCATTCGTTTAGTATTCATATTAATACCTCGCTTGGTTATGCAGCCCCTTGTTGTTGCCGACCTTTTTTAAAAAGCTCCCTAAATATAGGGTAAATGTCTTCAACACTTTGAATGTGCTGTATGGCAAAGTTGGAATGTGTTTGCGTAATATTTAAATATTCTCGCCATAGGCTTTGATGAGCACGTGTTGTGATTTCAATGTAGGCAAAATAGCGAACAGCATCTAAAATACTATTACGTAATATTTGTCCGCAATGAGGAGTATCGTCAGCCCAGTTATCACCGTCAGATGCTTGTGCTGCATATACATTCCATTCGTCTGCGTTGTAACGCTCTTTAATTATTTTATCCATCAGTTTAAGTGCGCTCGATACGATAGTTCCCCCAGTTTCTTGAGAGTAAAAAAATGTTTGTTCGTCTACTTCAGTCGCTTGCGTATGATGACGGATATAGACCACTTCAATGTTTTTATAACTGCGCGTTAAAAATTGATATAGTAAAATATAAAATCGTTTTGCCATATCTTTTGTGGCTTGGTCCATAGAGCCTGACACATCCATAATACAAAACATAACCGCTTTGCTGGTGGGGTGGGGGCGCTTCTCGTAATTTCTAAAACGCAAGTCGTAGTTATCAATAAATGGCACAGCTTTAATTTGCTGTTTGAGTAGGTTTATTTCTTTTTGTAAAAGTGCAACAGCGGCTTTATCGCTATGAGGTTCGTGTATTAATATTTTTAGCTGAGCTTCTAAATCGGCTAAGCGGCGCTTTTTTCCAGCGCTCATCGCAACACGTCGAGCGAGTGATCCTTGTAACGAACGAACAATATCAATATTACTTGGCATACCTTCACTGCAAAAACCGGCTCGGTGGGTTTTCATTTGTACAAGTTTATCAAGTTGATTTTCTTGAAGATTAGGTAGTTCTAAATTTTCAAAAAGTAAATCGAGGTACTCATCTTTTGAGATAGAGAACACAAATTCATCTTGACCTTCGCCAGAGTCGCTTGCCTCACCTTGTCCAGAACCATCACCTTGACCACCTTTTGGTCGTTCTATTTTGTCGCCTTTTGCAAACTGATCGTTACCTGGGTGTATTTGTTTTTTATTTCCGCCTTTACCTTGATGAAAGGTAGGCTCGCTGATATCACGTTCCGGAATAGATATACTTTCCCCCGATGTAGAGTCGGTTACACTGCGTTTATTTATTGCATCTGACACCGCTTCTTTTATCTGTTTTTTATAACGCCTAATGAAGCGTTGACGATTTACGGTGCTTTTATTTTTACCGTTTAAGCGTCTGTCTATGAAATGCGCCATAATGACCTCCTAAAACCACAACCATGAAGGTTATTGTGATTTCCTAACACGTAGGTACCACTCAGATAACAATCGGACTTGCTTTTGTGTATAGCCTTTCTCGACCATGCGATTAACAAAGTCTTCGTGTTTTTGCTGATCTTCAGCTGAGGTTTTAGTATTAAACGAAATAACAGGCAACAGATCTTCAGTGTTTGAAAACATTTTTTTCTCAATGACAGTGCGTAATTTTTCATAACTCGTCCACAGCGGGTTTTTGCCATTGTTATGAGCCCGTGCGCGTAGTACAAAATTGACTATTTCGTTACGAAAATCTTTAGGGTTAGAAATGCCCGCTGGTTTTTCAATTTTCTCAAGCTCTGCATTGAGTGCAGCTCGGTCAAATAATTGGCCTGTATCAGGGTCACGATATTCTTGATCTTGAATCCAAAAATCGGCATAAATAACATAGCGATCAAATATGTTTTGCCCATATTCTGAGTATGATTCCAAATACGCAGTTTGAAGTTCCTTACCAATAAATTCAACATACTGAGGAATTAAATAGCCTTTTAAAAAGCTCAAGTAGCGTTCTTCAACATCGCTGCTGAATTGTTCACGTTCTATCTGTTGTTCAAGTACATAAAATAAGTGAACAGGATTTGCGGCTACTTCTGTGTTATCAAAATTAAACACCCGAGATAAAATTTTAAATGCAAAGCGAGTAGAAAGGCCCGTCATGCCTTCATCCACCCCTGCGTAATCGCGATACTCTTGATACGACTTTGCTTTTGGATCAGTGTCTTTGAGTGTTTCACCATCGTACACTCGCATTTTAGAATATAGGCTTGAGTTTTCAGGCTCTTTTAATCGTGAAAGAGTTGTAAATTGTGCCAAAGCTTTTAAGGTGCCAGGCGCGCAAGGAGCGCTATGAAGTTCACTATGCTGAAGAAGTTTGTCGTAAATTTTAATTTCTTCTGTGACACGCAAACAATAAGGTACCTTGACTATGTATACACGGTCTAAAAAGGCTTCATTATTTTTGTTATTTTTAAAGGTTTGCCATTCAGATTCGTTTGAATGAGCGAGGATCATGCCATTAAAGGGAAGAGCGCTAATACCTTCAGTCCCATTGTAATTACCTTCTTGCGTGGCCGTTAGTAGTGGATGGAGTACTTTGATAGGGGCTTTAAACATCTCTACAAATTCCATTAAGCCTTGATTTGCCATACAAAGTGAACCTGAGTAAGCATAGGCATCGGGGTCATTTTGCGCAAAATGTTCAAGCTGACGTATATCTACTTTGCCTACTAATGCGGATATATCTTGGTTGTTTTCATCGCCTGGCTCTGTTTTTGCGATGCCTATTTGATTAAGAATAGATGGGTAACGTTTTACCACTCTAAACTTACTTATATCGCCATGAAACTCTTTCAGCCGTTTGCCTGCCCAGGGTGACATAATTGTTTTTAAATAACGTGGCTTAATACCGTATTCTTGCTCTAGCACATTAGCGTCTTCAATGGGATCAAACAGAGATAATGGATGATCGTTTACCGGTGACCCTTTAATTGAATAGATGGGTACTTGTTGCATGAGGTACTTTAGTTTTTCAGCAATAGATGATTTGCCACCGCCGACTGGACCTAATAGGTAGAGAACTTGTTTACACTCTTCAAGCCCTTGAGCGGCGTGTTTTAAATAAGAAACAATTTGTTCAATGGCATCCTCCATACCATAAAAATCGGTAAAGGCAGGGTAGCGTGCAACTACTCTATTTGAAAATAACCGACTGAGGCGTGCGTCCGTTGCGGTATCAACCATTGTGGGTTCACCTATGGCCATTAAAAGGCGCTCTGGTGCACTCGCGTAGGCAGATTTATCGGTTTTACATATCTCAAGAAACTCGGCGATACTGTACTCTTCTTCTTGTGCCGCTTCGTAACGTGCTTGGTAATGCTCAAAAATCGTCATAATAACCTCCGAAACCCGCTGTAAAAGGTGCTTACATTTTAAAGTTTAGTCGCGAAAGTCTATGTTTGTGGAATAAAATTAAAAATTTAAGTGAAAAAAGATCATGTTGAAGAAGGCTATTTTGTCAAATTACAGAGTTTAAAAGTATAAATAATAGGCATAAAAAAAGACGCTTTAGCGTCTTTTTTAAATTAGCGGTAAGTGCTAATTAAGCGAAGTTTGCGTTTGCAAATTCCCAGTTAACAAGTGACCAAAAACCTTTAAGGTAATCTGGACGCACGTTACGGTAATCAATGTAGTATGCGTGTTCCCATAAATCTACAGTAAGAACAGGTGTAACGCCTTCGTCAGTTAGTGGTGTAGCAGCGTTAGATGTGTTAACGATGTCTAAAGAGCCATCGGCAAGTTTTACTAACCAAGTCCAGCTTGAACCAAAGTTATTTACTGCTTTGTCGTTTAATGCATCTTTGAACGCATCAAAAGAACCCCATTTAGCGTTAATTGCATCTGCAATTGCGCCAGTAGGCTCGCCGCCGCCATTTGGAGATAGGCTGTTCCAGTAAAACGTGTGATTCCAGATTTGCGCTGCGTTGTTAAATACACCGCCTTCTGATGTACATACGATTTCTTCTAGAGATTTGTTTTCAAACTCTGTACCAGGGATCAAACCGTTAAGCTTAACAACATAAGTGTTGTGGTGCTTACCGTGGTGAAACTCTAATGTTTCTTTTGAAATATGTGGCTCAAGTGCGTCGATTGCATACGGTAGTGACGGTAGTTCAAATGCCATTTTTTATCTCCATCTTTTTTAGTTGATAGTCCATTTGGTAATACGTAATGCCTGTTGAAACAGACCACTTACCTATACCAAGTGGGAATATAGTGTTACTATAATTGTTGAGTATTTTACTCAAGTTTAAGCAAACAGCAATGCTATTGCGAAAGACTATTTCAATTGTGGCTTTATTTGCCCATTTTAAGTTATATATTTATGGTCACGATGAGTTATTTTCAAGACCTAAGTATATTCAGCTATCGTTACTTTGAGGTTGTAGATGGAAACCATTGATAAAATTAAACAGCAAATTTCAGAAAACCCAATTATCCTTTTCATGAAAGGGTCACCTAAGTTACCAAACTGTGGTTTTTCTTCACAAGCTTCACAAGCACTTATGTCGTGTGGCGAACCGTTTGCATACGTTGATATTTTACTAAACCCAGACATTCGTGCTGAGCTTCCTGCGTACGCAAATTGGCCTACATTCCCACAACTTTGGGTTGAGGGTGAGCTAATTGGTGGTTGTGATATCATCATCGAAATGTTCCAACGCGGTGAATTACAACCGTTAATCACAGAAACAGCGGCTAAGTACAAAGAAGCTGACGCTGAGTAATCTTATTTTGTGAGCGCTATTTCTATAGTGCTGTGATAATAAAAGCCACGTTAAGTGGCTTTATTGTCTTTAGTTTTTTACAACATCAGTTATCTGCACGGCAGTGTAACTTGCACGTTTAGACCACCACTTAATTTATTATGTAAGCTTATTTGTCCTTTATGTGCTTCAGCAATCTCTCTGCACAAAGCTAACCCCAAACCACTTCCTGTACTTTTTGTAGAATAAAAAGGTACAAGGGCGTTAGCCATAACCTGCTCACTCATGCCTTTTCCGCCATCGCTTACATCTACTATGCAAGTATTACTAAAGAACGTTACATCTATGTTTATTTTAGACGGATTTGAGCCTGACTCGTGTGCATTTTTGACTAAGTTGATAAGCAACTGCTCAAGTTGTGCCTGATCTGCATGTAATATGCTTTGGGTGCTGCTTACTGTGTAGCTAAACTGCCATTGTCTATTCAGATCATTTAATGTGTTTTGCCAATTTATCGCTGACTTTTGTGGTGTAGGGAGCTTTGCAAATTTGCCATAGCCTTGAACAAACTCAGTCAAGTGACTTATTCTTTCATCGATTGTTGAAAACACTCTTGCAAGGCGAGGCTCATCTACGCGGCTAGCTAAAAGCTGAGCGCTGTGCAGCATTGATGACATAGGGCCAAGTGAATTATTAAGCTCGTGGCTTATTATTCGAATAACTTTTTTCCATACTGCTACTTCTTGGCGGCTGAGTTCACGGGTAAGTTGTTTAAATATGTACAAGTGATGTTTTTGATTATTAAGCAAAAACTCGCCAGTCGATAAATGCCAAGTTTGAGAATCGTGACTATCTACTTCAATATTAAACAAACCATCCACGCCTTGTTCAATAGCATTAGTAAGCTGAATAGGTGCATCAGACAATAACTCGTGAAGCTGCGTGCCTTCTAGTTGTGTTTTGCTATTAAATAAAGTGCGGCTGACTAAGTTACTAAATACAACAACTTTGTTATCGTTAACAAGTAAAAGAGCTTGTGGAGAGCTCTGTAATACTTTATCTAACATTAACTCTCGTTGATAAATCCACTGTTTTTCTTGACGAAGTTGTTTTGCCGTTTGATTATAAAGCAGACATAGTTTTCCTAACTCATCGTTATTTTTGTAGGCTAATAAACTAGAAAGCTCACCATCTTTAAAATTAAGTAAGCCGGTTTCTAGCGATTGCAACCCTAGCTTAATAGGCTTTGTTAAGGCTCTAGCAAGCAAAAGACTTGTTAGCATAGCTGCCATGACCAACAACACAGAGTAATACAGCGGATGTTGTGCAATTATTATAATGCTAACAACAGGTAAAACGCTGCATAAAACACATATAGCCATTACTTTTTGAGTTAATGATAAGCCACTAATAAAATTAAACATTAGTAATCAATACCCATTTTTTGTAAGCGCCTATAGAGTGCTTGACGGCTTAAGCCAAACTCTCGTGCTACTTTGGCTATAACCCCCTGATTAGCGCGTATTGATTGTTCAATTTCGAATTTTGTAGGTTCTTTTTTTACGTCGTTATTTTTTATCAGCGACGACGGGGTTAGGCCAAAATCTTCGGCACTAAGCAAACCGTTAGGCTTTATTACACCAACACGCTTACACGCGTTTTCAAGTTCTCTTACATTACCTGGCCATTGGTATCGATTAAGGGCTTGCTCTGCATCAATACTTAGCTCTCTATGTGGTAAAAAGTGATTAATGAGTGGCGCTATATCATCAACGCGCTCACAAAGCGCAGGTACGTTTAACTCAATAACGTTAAGGCGATAGTACAAATCTTCTCTAAAACGCCCTTCGGTTATTGCTTGTAATAAATTTTCGTTGGTGGCTGATATAACACGTACAGTTACTTTGCGCGTTTGTGTGGACCCTAACCGTTCAAATTCACCTGTTTGTAACACTCTTAGCAACTTCATTTGCCCAGAAAGTGGCAAGTTGCCAATTTCATCTAAAAATAATGTTCCACCATCGGCTGCCTCAAAACGACCTATACGTTGCTTGCTTATACCAGTATAAGCACCTGCTTCAGCACCAAATAATTCAGCCTCCAAAAGCTCTTGGGGTAGGGCGCCGGCATTGACCTTTATGAAGGGCTGATTTATTAGTGAAGAGTTTTTTTGAATAATAGTGGCAATACACTCTTTACCACTGCCATTAGGGCCTGTTATGAGTGCAGAAATATCAGATTTAGCCACTTGTAATGCCATTGTGACCAATCGCTCCATTGCGGTACTTTTAAAAATAAGGCCTGCTAAGTTAGCAGTGTTATATTTATTATCTCGCTCTTTTTGTTGGCGGTTGTGCATGGCCACAAGTTGCTTAGTGCGCCCTAGCTCTATTAAGTTAGTAATACACGTAAGAAGCTTATGGTCGTCCCATGGTTTAGGAAGGTAATCGGCTGCACCTGCTTTAACGAGTTCAATAGCCGTTGACAATTCAGTCCAAGCGGTTATTAGTATAATAGGAAGGTGTGGGTTCTCTTCACGCAGCGCATAAAACAAAGTTTTACCTTCTTCGCCTGAGGTGGTATCGCTGGTAAAATTCATATCTTGAATAACGAGAGCAATGCGTTGGTACTGCACAATTTGAATAGCTTCAAAGGGCGTTGTTGCGGTAACTACATTAAAGTTATGTATTTCCAGTAGTAATGATAATGCCTCTAAAACAGCCGGGTTATCATCAACGATAAGTATTTTTTCCATGTGAATTTAATCGCTGTTTATTATTATTTAGAAAATGCTACACCGTATTTTGCCAGTGTAGCATAGGTTGGTAGCAGCGCTATATGGTTCGCGTTGCGATACTTGGCGAAATATTTGCTGCACGCTTAGCAGGACCAAATACAGCTAGAAGGCTCATGATGAAAACCATAACAGCAGTCGCTGCGACATAGCCTAAGGGTAATGCAGCTATTGAAAAGTGTTGCATTAGCAATTGCCCAAGTATGAGGGCCGCAATGACGCCTAAAACTAACCCAGCAGTGCAAATCAATGCATTTTCAACTAAAAAGTAATTGATAATTGAAGATTTACGAGCGCCCAAAGCGCGACGGGTTCCAATTTGTTTGGTGCGCTTACTTATATTGAATAAAGTTAAGCCAAAGATCCCTAAAGCGGTGACAAGTAAAAGTATAGTAATAAGCACAACTAACATACGCATCATCAATGTGTCTTCAGCCATATATTGCGCTTTGTCTTGATCTAAACCACGAATTCGAATAATCACACGCTTGTTATAATTTTTAAGCATTGCGTCTTCAATCTGTTTAGCTATGTCTGCACGCTCGTTGGACGCAGTGCGAACTAAAAAGTTGCCAGATATATTGGGATTAATGTAAGGAATTAATGCGATATTATTTGGGCGGCTGTCTTTTAACCAAGGCCCTTTTGCATGCTTAATTACACCAACAACTTTCAGTGGAATATCACCAAGAAAAATCGTTTTTCCTAAGCCCTCTTCATCAGGAAAAAGCTCATTGAGTAATGCTTGAGTGACAATTGTAACATTGGCTCGTTGATCATTATCGTTAGTGACAACGATTTCATCTTGAGTAAAATTTCGTCCTGCAACAAGCTCAACGCCAAGTGTATTAATTGCATGGTCATCCGTAAAAAAGTAAGCCGTTCTTGCTGAAAGCCCTGGCTCTGGTGCTGAGTTAATACTCAAGTCAGATGAGCTGCCACTACCTGATAACGGTATGTTGTTAATATATATCGCGTCTTTAACGCCGGGTAAAGCTCGAAGCATGGCTTCATCAAGTTCAAATTGCTGATGGCTTTGAACATCTTTACCAAAATGCATGACATGAAAAGCAAGTATTTCGTCTTCCTGGTAGCCAGTTTCTTGATTAAGGTAGGTTACTCTGTCTTGAATTATAAATGCTGCGTTACTAACAATTGCAGTAGTAATTGCTATTTGTATAAGTAGCAAAATTGCACCCACCTTAGATCGACACAGCGCATGAAAAATAGGTTTAATTTCTAATATCATTGTGTTCGTCCTTATTGGCTTTTTAGATAAATTGCAGGGTTGGTTTTACACACCAGCCAAGCAGGATAAAGCCCGGCAATTACACAAGTACTGATTGCAATAAGTGGGGCGCTTAGTAACATACTTAAATCCATAGTCGCTAAGCTTTCGTAATAACTGTAGCTCTGACGAACACCTAATAGGCCAAACTGCGCAAATACAATCCCAAGTAGCCCGCCCAAAAGCCCTAACATAGCGACTTCAATGATATGTTGCATAAAAATTTGTCGCTTATTAGCACCAAGTGCACGGCGTACACCTACCTCTGGCGCTCGACGTAAAAATTTGGCAAGTAATAAGCCAAGTATATTAGCCAAACACACAGCCAAAAACATAAAACTTAGAGCCACTAAAATTTTGTTATCTTCACTAACCACATTATTGTAAGCCATCCATTGATTAACATCTCGAAGGCCAAAAGCGAGCTCTTTACGATTAAATCGACCGAGCTTTTGCTGCTCTTGCATATAAGCTAATAAGTAATTCTCGTAATCATTTTTTTGTTGCTCGGTCGTTAATTCAACCCAGAATTGAATCCAAACCATTTCTGACTGTAATTTGGCAGTAAAACTTCGAACATCTTCATGCTTCCAACCATTAGTATTTCCCCAATTACCAAGTTGCTTTGCCTCAAGAAGGCTAAATGGCATAAAAAGTTGTTCGGGTTGGTTAAATGCACCATTGTTTAAGTCGTAATATTTGATGGTTAGTGGCCAGTTCTTTGTAACGCCAATCACTTCGTAACTAGCATCGTCAAGGTAAATAACCTGACCCACTGAATTTTTGCCAGCAAATAACTTATCGTTTAACTCCTCGCTAATGACAACAACGGGCGCTGCGTTGTCTTCTTGTTGCTGTGACCACTTGCTACCATGTAAAAATTCGAGGTCAAACATATTAAAAAATTCAGGAGTGGTAAGTCTTGCACTTTGACTAAACGGTTTTACTTTGTCAGAGTCTATGTAAACAGAAAAACCACTTCGTACCATCTTTAAACGTTGAGCACCTACTTGGGATTGATAAAGATTCGCAGCATCTTGATAAGTTAGTTGAAGAGGCTGATTATCTGACGTCCACCATGTGCTTCCATCGTCCATTATCTGTAACTGCACACTAAAAAGCTGACTGCTCTTGTGCGGGATTGGATCGGCCGACATCATGTGATACACACTCAAACTAGTCATGGTGATGCCAATACCAATTGCTATGGCAAGTACCATTAAAAAGCTTACGAGTGGTGTGCGTTTAAAGCTACGCCAACTCAGATCAATATAATGAACCAGCATGAATTATACTCCTTGTGCGACTTTTATTGGCTGTGTACCTTGGTACAAAGTAAAGTCAGCAAGTTGTCCATCAACTACTTGAATGTTGCGCGGTGCGCGGCGGGCTAATTCACTGTCATGTGTCACCATTATAATGGTGGCTCCATCGCGATTTATTTGCTCAAGTAATTCCATCACTTGGCGAGCCATTAGGCTGTCTAAGTTACCGGTGGGCTCATCGGCAAGTAAAAAACGTGGTTCGCCAGCAAGTGCGCGGGCTATAGCGACGCGTTGTTGCTGGCCGCCAGAAAGCTGTTGAGGTAAGTGTTTAGCGCGAGAGGCTAAGCCTACTTGTTCTAAACATTGCTCTATTCTACGTTTACGTTCTTTTGCTTTAATACCTCTATAACGAAGAGGTACTTCAATATTTTCATATAAATTTAAATCTGGTATTAGATTAAAACCCTGAAAAATAAAACCAATTTTTTGATTTCGACAATCGGCACGTTGGTTGTCGTTTAAACTACCCACATTGACACCATCCAAAATATAGTCACCTTCACTAAAGGGTTCTAACATCCCTGCAATATTTAAAAAGGTTGTTTTTCCAGAGCCGCTAGGGCCAGTGACAGCTATAAATTCACCTTCATTTACATTTAGATTAAAGTCTCTTAATGCGTGAGTTTGAACCATTTCAGTTTGGTATACTTTACTTATGTTTTTCATTTGTAACATGGTTTTTCCTTAAATTGGCGCTGGTTGAGAGCGCTTCTAATTTAATAAAAGCGTGTCTGCTTGGTTAAATTGGTTGTAGCTAGAAATTATTATTTCGTCGTTTTCATTTAAGCCGCTTAAAATTTCTACCGCGTTAATGCTGGTGGCACCTACGGATATAGGTATACGTCTTGCAAGATTGCCGTCTATTTTATATGCAACAATGCCGCCTTGTTGCATAAAAGCGCCTCGCTTTACCTGCAGCACATTTTGGCGATTGTCGAGTAAAATACGCGCGGTTAAACGTTGATTTTGGCGAATGTTATTGCTGTTGCCTGCAAAGCGAACACGTGTGGTTACTTCGCGATTATTAACTTCGGGTGATATAGCCGATAGCACCCCCATTATTGTTTCGTTCCCTAATTTAAGCTCTACGTTCATACCTAGCCCGAGTTCATTTGCGTAACTTTCTGGCACCTGTAACTGTGCTTCAAAATGACTTAAATCAACGAGTGTCATTAGAGGCTGACTTTGCGTGACGGCTGCTTTTTGTTGCACAAGCAGATTACCAACAATGCCTGTCACTGTGGCCCGAATTGATAGCTCATTTACTTTTCTATGTAAGTCATCAACGATCAGCTGCTGACGTTCTACATCACTTTTAGCAGCTTGCAATTCAAATGCGAGTGTATCTTTAGCAAGTGCCACCTCTTGCTGTGCGTGTTTATAGGTAAGCTGTGCACGTGATAAGTCGTCTATTGCTTTTTCAAGATCTATTTGGCTTATTAAATGCTTTTTGATAGATAGTTTTGCGCGGCGATCTTCTCTTTTTGCTGCGTTTAATTCTACACTTGCCATATCGAGTGTTTTTGTAAGGGTTAAAGTGTCTCTTCTTGATTGCAGGTGTTGCCTTTTAAGTTCACCCTCTAAGCGTTGCAAAACGGATTGTTGTTGTTTTAACTCATTGGTAAGTTCAGGGCTATGAAGTACAGCAAGCTCGTCGCCTTTGGTAACTGTATCGCCAGCTTTAACGTGCAAGCTTATAAAGCCTGTCTCTGGGCTGTAGATATGTGGTGCATTGGCGGCAACAATTTTTCCACTTGCGGCTACATCGCGAACAAGCGCTTTAATTTCTACTTTTGCTATTTGCACCTTTTCTTGGCTAAATGATTTAGTTGCATCCGAGCCTGACATAACTCCATAAGTCGCAGCAATAATAAGTAAAAACACAGCGATAATTAAAAGAAAACGTTTTTTATGGTTTGCTGGTGTTTTAACTTGTATGTCTTGAGCACTGGTATCTTTAATCATTATTTAACCTTAACTAAATGAATTTATATTTTTTTCAAACATGACATAAAGTAGTGCTGCAAAAATAGCGGCTAGTGGCGAGAGTAAAAATAAGCTTAAAGTGAACATAATTCTTCCAAATAATAATGACTAAATTACACTATACGATTAGCATGCCATGATTTAACCTATTGATATTAATAAACTTAATAGTTTATCTGTTAAAATAATATGTCCGCGGACACTTTATGTGTCCGCTTCGGACACGTAAAAAGCAACATATAAAGAGTAAATACTGCGTTGCGGGTAAAAGAAAACCGATAACGTCGCTACTACAGTGAATTCAAAAGTGTAAGTGTATTTTAAAGCCAAGCTACTCAGGCGATTAAATAGCGGGATGACATTTAAGCTTTGACTGGTTTTATTTTTCTATTTACGAATAATTAATCAAAGTAATGAGTGGTTAAATGACAGCTTTTTAAGCTGAATGAAGAATAAGGAACATAATTCTACCTTTATTTATCCCTTTTATAATTCGTTAATGAAAAGGGGTAATATTATTTGCATAATCCCCACATTTTATAAATTCCTTTAATTGAATATTTATTCACTAATATTTAGGTTTACGTTTACGTAAACTGTATTTTAATTTAGGGCTGTTTTTACAAAATGTTAAACTTGACACCAGTGTCATGAAAAAATAACGATGAAAACACCGTTAAATGTTAATAAAAATGATAAAAAAGAAATCTTGCTATGAAGTGAGAAATATTCAAGAATGTGAATATGTATTCAAATTACTGTTGACTCTATTTGATATAGAGGCTAGTTTTGACCGGCTGTTAGCAAATCGTCGAGCAGTTCATTAACGCTAACAGTGAAGCAAGGGGAGGGGTCTATGTTATACGACTCGAAATTAGAGAAAGAAAATTGTGGCTTTGGCTTGATTGCCCAAGTTAATGGTCAGGCTAGTCACCGGCTTATTCGTACTGCTATTACTGGGTTGGATCGTATGCAACACCGTGGCGGTATTTCTGCTGATGGTAAAACAGGCGATGGCTGTGGTTTGCTTTTGCAAAAACCAGATAGTTTTTTCCGTGCTATTGCAAGTGAGCATAATTGGCACCTTGGTAAAAACTATGCAGTCGGCATGATCTTTTTAAATTCAGATCCTGTTTTAGCACAAGCTGCAAAGGAAATTCTTAGCGAAGAATTAGAAAAAGAAACGCTAAATATTTTAGGCTGGCGCGAAGTGCCTACCGACCCATCAATGCTAGGTCCAATTGCTGTGCAGCAATTACCGGGCTTTGAGCAAATTTTTGTAAGCGCACCTGAAGGTTGGCGTTCAAAAGATTTAGAACGTCGCTTATACGTAGCGCGCCGTCGTGCTGAAAAACGTTTAGCAGACGATGAATCATTTTACATTGCAAGTTTATCTGGATTAGTGACTATCTACAAAGGCCTTATGATGCCTGCAGATTTACCTAATTTTTATTTAGACTTAGCTGACATCCGTATGACCAGCGCGATTTGTGTTTTCCATCAGCGTTTTTCAACAAACACACAGCCTCGTTGGCCACTTGCTCAACCTTTCCGCTATTTAGCGCATAATGGTGAAATTAACACCATTGAGGGTAACCGTCAGTGGGCTCGTGCTCGTTCGTATAAATTTTCGTCTCCACTTATTCCAGATTTACAAAGCGCAGCGCCGTTTGTTAATGAAACAGGCTCAGATTCGTCAAGCCTCGATAACATGTTAGAGCTATTTTTAGCCGGTGGCATGGATTTATTCCGTGCGATGCGCATGCTTGTGCCACCGGCATGGCAAAAAAACCGTGCCATGGACGACGACTTACGTGCTTTTTATGATTTTAACTCCATGCATATGGAACCTTGGGATGGTCCTGCGGGGATTGTTATGTCAGATGGCCGCTTTGCAGCCTGTAACTTAGACAGAAATGGTCTTCGTCCTGCGCGTTATGTAATCACACAAGATGGTTTTATTACTCTTGCTTCTGAAGTGGGTATTTGGGATTACACCGCCGATGAAGTGGTTGAAAAAGGCCGAGTGGGGCCAGGTGAGCTTTTAGTAATTGATACCAAATTAGGCAAAATTTGGCACTCAGACGAAATCGATCAAGATTTAAAATCTCGCCATCCTTATAAGTCGTGGCTTGAAGAAAATGTTAAGCGCTTGACTCCTTTTGAAGAATTAAAAGAGCAAGATGCAGGCAATCGTTCATTTGACGATGAAACGTTAGCTAAATATCAAAAAATGTTTGGTTATACCAATGAAGAGTTGGATAGCGTTATTCGTGTAATGGGTGAAAACGGGCAAGAAGCGACAGGCTCAATGGGTGATGACACTCCGTTTGCTGTGTTGAGCGAAGGGCATCGTTCACTATACGATTACTTCCGTCAAAAGTTCGCACAAGTCACTAATCCGCCAATTGATCCTCTTCGCGAAAACCATGTTATGTCTTTGGCTACATGTATTGGTAGCGAACAAAATGTGTTTAACGAAACAACAGGCCACGCTAAGCGCTTACAGTTCGATACACCTATTTTAATGTATGCAGACATGCAGCAGCTACTAAATGCAGATGAAGCGCATTACAGCTATTGTAAAATTGATATTACTTACACTGTTGAAGAAGGTTTAGAAAACGCAGTTAAACGCATTTGCGATAAAGCAAAAGAAAAAGCAGCTGCTGGCTCTATCATGCTTATTTTAACTGATCGTAATTTTGACGATGTAAACCTACCTATACCTGCGGCTATGGCTGTAGGTGCAGTGCAAAAATGTTTGGTCGATAACAATTTACGCTGTGAATCAAACATCATCATTGAAACGGGTAGCGTAAGAGATCCTCATCAATTTGCAGTGTTACTTGGTTTTGGCGCAACAGCTATTTACCCATACCTAGCGTATGAGTCGTTAGTCGCGATGAGTGACAGTAAAATCATCGATAAATCTTACTGCGAGGTAACCCTTGCTTATCGTAAAGCAGTAAACAAAGGCTTATACAAAATAATGTCTAAAATGGGCATTAGTACAGTCGCTTCTTACCGTTGCTCAATGTTATTTGAAGCGGTGGGTTTATCTGATGCGGTTGTTGATATGTGTTTTAAAGGTGTGGCTAGCCGCATTAAAGGCGCATGTTTTACAGACTTTGATGACGATCAACAAAGTTTACACAAGCTTGCCTTAAGTAAACGTAAGTTACTTAGCCATGGCGGTTTATTTAAATATGTACATGGTGGTGAATACCATGCATATAACCCAGATGTAATCCAAACACTGCAGGTAGCAGTTCGCTCTGGTGAATACAGAGATTACAACGAGTATGCAAAGCTTGTTAATAATCGACCTATTTCAACATTACGCGATATGCTGGCACTTAAATTACCAGAAAATGGAATTAGCATTGATGATGTAGAGCCTGCAGAAGCGCTTTACAAACGCTTTGACTCAGCTGCAATGAGTATTGGTGCTTTATCGCCAGAGGCTCATGAAGCACTCGCAATTGCAATGAACCGTCTAGGTGGTTGTTCAAATTCAGGTGAAGGTGGTGAAGATAAACTTCGCTACGGCACAGAGAAAAACTCACGTATTAAGCAAGTAGCTTCAGGTCGATTTGGTGTTACACCGCATTATTTACGTAGCGCAGATGTAATTCAAATTAAAGTAGCGCAAGGTGCAAAACCAGGTGAAGGCGGGCAACTTCCGGGTGAAAAAGTAACACCTTACATTGCTAAGCTTCGCTATTCGGTACCTGGCGTGACGTTAATTTCACCGCCACCACATCACGATATTTACTCTATTGAGGATCTTGCTCAGCTAATTTTCGACTTAAAGCAAGTCAATCCGAAAGCTCTTGTATCTGTAAAGCTAGTGTCGGAACCAGGTGTTGGAACCATAGCAACAGGTGTAGCTAAAGCATATGCTGATTTAATTACTATATCGGGTTACGACGGCGGCACAGGCGCAAGTCCGCTAACATCTGTAAAATATGCAGGCAGCCCATGGGAACTAGGTTTAGCTGAAACACAGCAAGCCCTAGTAGAAAATGGCCTTCGTCATCGTATTCGTTTGCAAACAGATGGTGGATTAAAAACAGGTTTAGATATTATTAAAGCCGCTATTTTAGGTGCTGAAAGCTTTGGTTTTGGTACAGGCCCTATGGTGGCATTAGGGTGTAAATATTTACGTATTTGTCATCTAAATAACTGTGCAACCGGTGTTGCAACGCAAGACGAAACACTTCGTCAAAAGCATTACCATGGTTTACCAGAAATGGCGATGAATTACTTCAAGTTTATTGCACAAGAAGCGCGTGAAATCATGGCAAGCTTAGGTGTTGCAAACTTAACAGATTTAATTGGTCGTCTTGATTTACTTGAAGCAATTGAGGGCAAAACAGCCAAACAGAAAAAGATAGATTTATCTTCTGTTATTGCGCAGCCAAACAATCCGACAGGCGAAACGTTATTTTGCAGCGCGCCAAATAGCTCACATTATTTAGGCAAGCTTAACGAAAGTCTATTAGGAAAAGCGCAAGAAGCGATAGATGCTTCAAGTGGTATTTCACTTGTAAGCCGAATTTGTAATACAGACCGATCAGTTGGCGCAATGTTATCAGGCTACATTGCTGATAAACATGGAAATCAGGGTATGGCGGCTGATCCGGTAGCAATCGAGCTCCATGGCACGGCTGGACAATCGTTTGGTGTTTGGAACGCAGGTGGCCTTGAAATGACCCTCGTTGGTGACGCTAATGACTACGTTGGTAAAGGCATGGCTGGTGGTAAGATAGTTATTCGTCCACCAGTGGGTTCATCATTTGAAAGTCATAAAGCAACGATTATTGGTAATACCTGTTTATACGGTGCAACGGGCGGTAAATTGTTTGCTGCAGGGTGCGCAGGTGAGCGTTTTGCAGTACGTAATTCAGGCGTGCAAGCAGTTGTTGAAGGCGTTGGCGATAATGGCTGTGAATACATGACCGGTGGTGTTGTGTGTGTGCTTGGTAATGTGGGTGTTAACTTTGGGGCGGGTATGACTGGTGGTTTTGCGTATGTGTTAGATGAGCGAAACGACTTTGAAAAACGCATAAACCCAGAGCTTGTCGAAGTTGTGACATTAGAAGCATTAACGTCACACCAAGAGCACTTACGTGGATTAATTGCTGAGCATTTAGAGCTAACAGGCTCATGCAGAGCAGAAAGTATTTTAGCTAATTTTGAGCTCTACTTACCTATGTTTAAATTAGTAAAACCTAAATCAAGCGACGTAAAAAGTTTACTCGGGCACCGCGCCCGTAGTAGTGCCGAACTACGTGTTCAGGCGCAATAAGGGGGCAGTATGAGCGAAAATGTATATCAATTTATAGACGTGCAGCGTGTAGATCCACGCAAAAAGCCAATTTCGTCACGTAAAAAATCATTTGTAGAAATTTACGAACCCTTTTCAGAAAATCAGGTTAACTCTCAAGCGGATCGTTGCTTGGATTGTGGTAACCCATATTGTGAATGGAAATGTCCAGTACATAATTACATTCCACAGTGGCTTAAGCTAATTCGAACAGGGCGTATATTAGAAGCTGCGGAGCTTTCTCATCGAACAAACAGCTTGCCTGAAGTATGTGGCCGTGTTTGTCCGCAAGACCGCTTGTGTGAAGGCTCATGTACACTCGATGAAGAGTTTGGTGCCGTAACGATAGGCAATATTGAAAAGTATATTACCGATACCGCGTTTAAAATGGGTTGGAAGCCAGACATGTCTTATGTGACATGGACGGATAAAAAAGTAGCTATTATTGGTGCAGGCCCGGCGGGTTTGGGTTGTGCGGATATTTTAGTTCGAAATGGTGTTAAGCCTGTTGTGTTTGACCGTCACCCAGAAATTGGTGGATTACTTACATTTGGTATTCCTTCTTTCAAACTAGAGAAAGAAGTAATGCAAAAACGTCGTGAAATTTTCACTGAAATGGGCGTGGAGTTTAAGCTGAATGTTGAAGTAGGTGTAGACATCACTATGGATGATATTTTAGCTGACTATGATGCTGTATTTTTAGGCGTTGGTACGTATCAGAGTATGCGTGCAGGGCTTGAAAATGAAGATGCACCAGGTGTTCACGATGCGCTGCCGTTTTTAATCGGTAACACTAACCGTGTTATGGGTTACGACGAAACGAATCAAGCTTATATTGATATGGCAAACCAGAAGGTCGTTGTACTAGGTGGTGGCGATACTGCGATGGACTGTGTAAGAACGTCTATAAGACAGGGAGCTGCAAAAGTAACGTGTGCGTACCGCCGTGATGAAGAAAATATGCCAGGCTCTAAGCGTGAAGTTAAAAATGCCAAAGAAGAAGGGGTTATATTTACATATAATGTCCAACCTAAAGGCATTGTGCTAGACGCTAACGGCCATGTTGCAGGCGTAAAAATGGTTAAAACTAAGCTAGGTGAGCCAGATGCGAATGGTCGTAGCCGCGCAGAAGAGGTCGCCGATTCAGAGCACGTTATTGACGCAACGCAAGTAATTATGGCGTTTGGTTTCAAGCCACACAAAATGGACTGGTTAGAAAAGTATGACGTAGAAATAAACCATTGGGGCGGTATTAACGCACCAGAGCAAGGTGAATTTACACATCAAACAACTAACCCTAAAATATTTGCTGGTGGCGATATAGTGCGTGGTTCGGATTTAGTAGTAACTGCTATTTTTGAAGGCCGTAATGCAGCTGAAGGTATTATGGATTATTTAAAAGTTTAATTTAATATTTTCGGAAATCGACAATTTAAAAGCAAGCCAAGTGGCTTGCTTTTTTGTGCTTGAAACGAATTAGGTACCATTTATTTTTAACCATTTTATTTTCGATGATAATTTGGTTGTATTACCAAGCTACACTCATGAATAGTTTTAAGATTCATAAAGTTAAAATTTTCTAAAAAAAGGTACCAGTATTAATTTTACATCAGTCATACTTTAATCTTGATTTAACTGCTGAAAAAGGGGAGTATTGAATGTTACTCAGAAAAATTGGTCATAACTTTGCTGAAAATTAACTCAATAATATAAGAAAAATCACGCTTATTATGCATGAACATTTAAATAATCCAGAAAGAAAACTGATAGTTAGGTTCTTCTCATCAATAGGCTTTATAGCAACCTTGGTGATGGGCTGCATTGCATTGACTAGCAGCGATTATTTTTTATTTTTTACCTTAATATGTTCTTCGCTAATTTACGCATGGGCGCTTAGTGTTTATAAGAACGTTGAAAAGTCAGCTAGTGCTATCCTTTATAACCTCTATGCATTGATGATTTACCTTGTTTTAACTGGGGGCGCTCAGGGAACCGGTCCTATTTGGATATTCATAGTTTCGCCAGTCACATTTTCAATTAGAGGCTTAAAGCACGGTATCGTTGATATTGTTTTGTTTTTATTAGCGGTTATATTAGCTTTTTATTGTGCGCATACCTTTAGTATTCATAACTATCAACCTGATCAATTTCCCTATCGAGTTATATTTTCATTTATTATTGTCGCAATGTTGAGTGGCTTTTATGAAAACTCAAGGGAAAAATACAATCAAAAAATATTAGCACTGAGTAAAAAAAATGAATTGTTAGCGACGATTGACCCTTTAACCGGATTGCCTAACCGGCGCTTTACAATGAATAAGCTTAGAGAATTTAAATTAGCGCTCACGAAGGAGCAGACACCGTTTGTACTTATTTTGTGCGATGTAGACAACTTTAAAAAAGTTAACGACGAGTACGGACATAGTTTTGGTGATGAAGCGCTTATACACTTAGCTAATATTTTAAAGCAACATATTCCTAATAATGCCGTTGCATCACGCTGGGGCGGGGAAGAATTTTTGATTGCCATTCCGCATGTATTTAATGCAAAGGGCGTAGAAATAACAAATAAAATACATGCCGCGCTAAAGCAATTTCCGGTTAATACATCTTCTGCGAGTTTAAGCTTAACGATTAGTATGGGGGTTGTTCAATCCCATGAAAGCGACTCTATAGACATTGATATCAAACGCGCAGATGAATTGCTTTATAAAGCTAAAGAGCAAGGTAAAAACAGGACTTGCTCAGAGTAGATTTATTATTCCATTGAGAATGAATCAAGTGTTGGCTTTACCTTAGCAATTCGCCTTTTTAAACTCATAAAACAAAATACATTACACAGTAATTGGGTCAGCAAAACACATGTATAACTAAAAATTAAATTATTCGAATTACCACCCTGGTAACTCATTAAATTGTAAACACTAAGAATTAGCTGAACGAATAACGTTACATTTAAAAAGCTCAATAAGTGTTTCTTAAACTGTGTGTGTTTATAGCCGCTAAATAAAGTTAACAATATACTAATTAAAACCAGTAGCCAGCTTACAATAATAAAAATTAAAGCAGTCTTAGTAATCATATAAAGGCCTTGCTGAAAATTGAAACCCTACTTGGTTATTAATTAAATCTAAATTACACATGCGCTTTTTATTAACTCTTTTGCGTTTGCTTTTGCTGTTTTACTAATATTGTCGCCGCCAAGCAACCTTGCTATTTCGTCTACTCTACCGTCTTTTGTTAGTGCCAGCATGTTGGTAAAGGTTTCACCTTTGGAAATTTCTTTTGCTACAAAAAACTGCTGATGCGCACTACTTGCAACCTGCGGTAAATGGGTAACACAGATCACTTGAGTCGATTTACCAAGTTGTCTTAATAACTTTCCAACAGCAGAGGCTGTAGGTCCAGAAATACCTACGTCTACTTCATCAAATATCAATGTTGGTGTTGTTACTTTTTGGGCAATAATAACCTGAATAGCTAAGCTAATACGCGAAAGCTCACCACCAGACGCCACCTTAGCCAAAGGCTGAAGGGGCTGTCCTGGGTTGGTCGATACTAAAAACGAAACGCTATCATGCCCTAAAAGATTGGGGGCTCGTTCAGGATCTTCAGTAAGCGATATTTCAAATACACCATTTTCCATGGATAAATTTGCCATGCTTTCGCTTATTAAGCTGTTTAAGGTGTTTGCATAACTTCTGCGGCTAATACTTAGCGCTTCACTTGCTTGCTTGTAGTCAAGCAATGCATCGTTTATTTCAGAATCAAGTTGCTCCAAACGCGAACTATTATTACTAATTGACTCGAGTTCTTTTGAGATTGACTGATGAAATTCAACTAATGCTTGCGGTTTTATATGGTGCTTACGAGCTAAGTCCATTGCGCCGCTTAACCTGTTTTCTATTTCTGTTAAACGGGCAGGGTCTAAATCAATTTGTTCCGTATAATTGCGAATTTCTCGACTAGCTTCTTCTACTTGAACAGCAGCTTCTTCTAACATTGCTGCTACACTTGCTAAGCTTTCATCATATTGTGCTAAATCTGCAAATTGTTGTGCGCTGTGCTGTAAAACAGAACACGCGCTTTGTTCTTCACCTTCATATAGGTATTGCAGCTCTTTTTGACATGATTCTAAAATGGTTTGGCTATTACTTAGCTTGTAATGTTCGGCTTCAATTTGTTCAAACTCGCCGTCTTGTAAAGCAAATTCGTCAAGTTCTGCCACTTGGTATTCTAGTAGTTGTTTTTGAGCGGCTTGTTGTAATTGCTGTTGTTCAAGCTGTTTAAATTCTTTTTGAAGGTTGGCAAATTGTTTATAACTTTCAGTTACTTTTACAACCAGATCTTGATGGCCAGCGTATGCATCAAGCAGTTGTAATTGATGTTCAGCTTTTAAAAGGTGTTGATGAGCATGTTGCCCATGTATAGAAATTAAATACTGTCCTAGCTCTTTTAGCTGAGAAGCAGTCACTGAGCTTCCGTTAATATAACTTTTGCTCCTGCCGTTCTTGCATACAACACGTCTAAGTAAGCAATCGTTATCAGTGCTGGTTAGAAAGTGTTGTTCCAAAAATGCTTGAGCGAGTGGGAGTGCACTTATATCAAATTGAGCGCATACCTCGGCTTTGTCTGCTGAAGGTCTTACCGCAGAGGCTTCAGCGCGCTCTCCAAGACATAATGAAAGTGCATCAATAGCAATAGACTTACCAGCGCCTGTTTCACCGGTAATGGCAGTCATGCCATTTTGCCATTCAGTGCTCAAGTTACTAACTATCGCAAAATTTTTAATTTCTAAACCAACTAACATACTGTTTATCCATCCAGTTAATTAACTGGTAATTTATACAGTGTTTAGCTTTTTTGCAAATTAATTTTTGATTATTTAGGCAATATTAGCATGTTGATTGAGCTGGTTGTTTGAGTCTTGATTTTCTGAAGAGTATTCATTTTCTTTATTATCAATGGGTTGTGATGTGTCATTCGTTTTTATTAATTCGATAAGGTTTGGTAATGCCTCTGAGTAAAACGTTTTGTTATACGCGATACCTTGCTGCGGAAGTTCAGACACAAAATATTGGATGTTTTCCTCCAAACTTTGGCCATTGCCAATTTGATTAGCTTTGGTCAATTCGTTAGATAGTGTGCTAATTAAGAAATCAGATACATCTTCAAGGGTTTGTAAATTCTCGTCCGTGTGCTTTTGAACAACAAAAAAATTAGACACTATTGCTTGAATTCGCGGTGCGTATTTGGGGCGAAGAATTTTCACCTCTACTAATTCATTTAATTTTGACTTTAGACGTCCGCCAACTTGCGACACTCGTTCATTGAATTGTTTTTTTTGCGCTTCAATTGCTTTGCGTCGATTGCTTTCTATTTTTAAGTAGGTTGCTAAAAGGGTAATTAACAGTAGCAAAGCAAAAAATACGACATATGTCATTGCTATTTGTTCCTAAATTTGGAGTATTGTTTTTATAAACTGCATTTTGCGCTAAAGACAATGCTTTAGCAATAAAATTAGTATAAACGACTACCCCAATTTAATTTTGTACGTAAAACGTTGTAATAAGAGTAGTTTTTTGGATGGATTAACCGCAATTTTTTATCTGCTTTTTTAATGACTACTTCATCACCGGGTAAAACGGCAAGCACAACGTGACTGTCGCAGCTGACTTGCAAGCTGTCAGTATTGTCTAAACTAAGTTTTAGCCTCACTTCGTTATCGGCGTCTACCACTAATGGCCTACTTGATAGCGTGTGCGGAAACATAGGTACTAAAGATATTGCATTTAACTCAGGCGTTAATATTGGACCACCACCAGAAAGTGAGTAAGCAGTTGACCCTGTTGGCGTAGATACAATTAGGCCATCGGAGCGCTGAGAGAATACAAAGTCGCTATTTATAAATGCCTCAAACTCAATCATGTGAGCCACTTTATCTGCATGTAATACGGCTTCGTTTACCGCTAAATTGGCACTTTTTAATTCATTGTGACGATAAACTTCTACTTCCAATAAAAAGCGGTTTTCTTCTATAAACTGGCCACTCAGAACATGTTCGAGGCTAGCTTCAAAACCTTCAGGGTTTAAGTCGGTTAAAAAACCAAGGTTTCCTCGGTTAACGCCAATTACAGCAATGTTGAAACGAGCAAGCACACGCGCTGCTCCCAACATATTTCCGTCACCGCCCACTACAATTGCAAGGTCAGCGTGTTCGCCCAAATCAACCAGTTTAACAAGGTTTTCTTTGGGGACATCGACTAACTGTCCACCAGTGCGTTTTTCAACAATCACTTCAAAACCAAGTGCCAGTAAAAATGTATGCAAACGCTGCAAAGTGGCAGCCGCTTTTGGGTGGTTTGGTTTGCCAATAAGGCCAATAGTATTGAAAGGTGAGTTCATAATCTGCACACTAAAAGTTTTGATGTTTGTAGAGTAACTCAAAAGCAAAGTGTTTGAAAATACAGATTTTACCTAAATGAGTATGATTCAATTTAGTTTAAAATAAATTTGTTTTATATTGTTCTACAAAGGGGAAATGACTTGAAATAGCAGCAAATGCCCCGATATACCTTTCATGCAACAAGATGTAGATATCATGAAATTAAATCCGCGCGATCAGCAAATATTTTCAGCTGTAATGAACATGTACTGTAACGGTGAGGGATTGCCGGTTCCATCAACAAAAATTGCTAAGCTAAAAAGCATGGCTGTGTGTTCAGCAACCGTTCGTAATGCAATGGCCCGTCTTGAGAAAGTAGGTTTATTGTATTCCCCCCACACTTCTGCAGGACGCGTACCTACAGATGAAGGGTTTAATTATTGGTTTGATGAGTTTTTTCCATTATCAGATATTGCTAGTTACTGGGAGCCAGAACAAGCACAGCTAGTTGAATTGGCACATGGCTTGAGTCAAAAGTATCAGGTGTGCTGTTGTGTTGGTTTACCGCAAGTGAGCTCACAGCATGTATTTAGAGTTGAAGTACTTGATTTTGATTCTACCGATTGGCTTATTTTATTGATAGATCGAGCAGGCCAAAGCCATAATATTTGCATTGATAAACCACATGATGCTTCAGATACGGTTCGTTATCAGTTTGCAACGTGGTTAAATACAGTCTTTAGTCAACAAACATTGATGGAAGGCTTGTATAGAATGCAAGCAATGGCAAACACAGCGCCTAAAAACTGTCATGACTCACTTACTCAATGGACACGGCAGCTAAGTCAAAAGTTAGGTTCAGATAATAGTATTGTTGTGGGCGAAAACTACCTTTATAAAAAAATAAATTGTGAGCAAAGCCTAAATATAGGCGTGTCATTTCTAAATTTTGTTGAAGATGCTCTGGCATTTAAAAATGGTGTTTCGGTGATCAGCGGAAAAAAACTTCCGTTTAGTGAATGTAACGATCTAATAACCATTAGCGTTCCTTACTTTCAAAACCAAGAATACCAAAGCCGCTTTTGTATAATCTGCCCAAAATCAGCGCAAATAGAACAAATAATCCAAGAATTTAAATTAATTGAGTCATCGAACTCTTGAATCTTTTTATTCAATCCCCATAATTACCGCAATTGAAAAGAATTGGAGCATGTATTTTATGTCTGAGCAGACACAAAACCCAGAGCAAGAAGTAGAACTAAACGAAGAAATTGAGCAAATAGAAGCAGATGTAGAAGCAGCGGTGGATGCCGCGGAACAACATGCAGAAGAGCAAAGCCCTGAAGCTGAAATTGCGATGCTTTACGCAGAACTAGAAGCTGCTAAGCAAACTATTGCAGACCAAAAAGACGGTGTGATCCGTGCCGCTGCCGACGTTGACAACATTCGCCGCCGTGCTGCACAAGATGTAGAGAAAGCACACAAATTTGCACTTGAAAAGTTTGCTAACGAATTACTTCCTGTGATTGATAATCTTGAGCGTGCTATTGAGTTTTCTGATAAAGAAAACGAAACGTTAAAGCCGTTGCTTGAAGGTATTGATATGACAGTTAAAAGCTTTAACGATGCGGTTGCTAAATTCGGTGTTGAAGTTGTTAACCCACAAGGCGAGCAATTTAACCCAGAGTTCCATCAAGCTATGTCAATTCAGCCAAGCAACGATGTAACACCAAACACTGTGCTTGCTGTAATGCAAAAAGGCTACACATTAAATGGACGTTTATTACGCCCGGCAATGGTTATGGTTTCAAAAGCGGCTGACGCTTAATTTAGCTATTTAACGCTTTAAAAATGCCTCAAATTGAGGCATTTTTTTTGTCTTTTTTATAATGAATTATTTGCACTAATATAGTCAGTAGTACCGCGCTAAACATGAGGCTAGAAAATGGCACAGAGCTTTGAGCATGCATAACCGCAAGAATAGGGCCTACTAGGGCACCGCTGCCAAACCTAAGCGTACCAATCACGGCAGTAGCTGTGCCGGTGTTTTTTTCAAATTTCATGAGTATTAATGAATCGGCATTACTGGCAGTTACGCCTAAACTCATCATTAATGGTGCGATTGCAGCGACTATATAGTAAAGCGATAAATGCAAAATACTAAAAGTTAAAAGGCATAGCCCTGATACAAAACCGCACACCAAGCCAATATATAACATTTTGCGTGAACCGATACGTGGCACAATGCGTGTATTTAAAAAGTTACCAAACATCAATGCCATCACATTAAAGGCAAATAGTACCCCAAACAGTTGCTCCGACACTTTGTATAAGTCTAAATAAATAAAAGGCACTGAGGTTAAAAAGCAAAAAAAGCCAAACGAGACAAACATTGAGCTTAAAATATCTGCGCGTGCATCGGTATTACTCAAAACAGTTTTATAACTGTCAAAAAAGAGTGCTAAGCCTTTCTTTTCGCTGGTATGAATAGGTATATCAATTAAATATATTTGCACAAACACAAGGATTATAAAGCTGTAAGCTGCTAATACTAAAAATATGGTGGACCAAACCGAAAATCCTAAAATAAATGAGCCCACAGATGGTGCTATTAATGGTGCAACCATCATGATCATCGATACATACGACATACCTTTTGCCGTATTTTGCTGATAAATATGCCTTATTATCCCTGGCACAACTACCGTAGCTGCAGCGCCAGTAAAGGCTTGTACTGCTCTTAGTACCCAAAAAGTATGGATTTCTGTTGTAAATGCTAACGCGGTAGAGGTTAATCCAAATAACGTTAAACCAATTTTAGCAAGTTTTCGGCGGCCAATTTGATCCGCTATTGGGCCAAAAAACAACATGCCTAACGAGTAACCTGCTAAATAAATGCTGAGCGATATTTGTACGTTTGGCATACTTGTTTGTAAATTATTCGCAATGACCAACATTGCGGGTAAGTACATATCAATTGCAAGGGGCGTAATAGCAACAATACTGGCTAATAAAGGCAATAAAATACGGGTATTAAAAGACGTAGACGAGGCGCCCATACATAAACTCAAGGTAACTAAAACAAGGGCTATAGTGTAGCAGGGCATTGTATATGTATAAACGTAGTTTAGCCGGAACGTTACTTACTTCACCGCAAAGTACTTACCTTAAACCAATGATTTTAAACTGGCACTGTGTTTGCTATGCTACTTGCAGTATAAATGACTTAAGGTAATACAATGAAAAAATTGGTATTGGCAGTAATAGCAACAGCTGTTTTAGCAGGGTGTAAAACATCGCCAACAGGGCGTACTCAAATAGCGCTTTATTCAGATCAGCAAATGAGTGAAATGGGTACGGCGAGTTTTGCTGACATGAAAAAAAATCAGCCAATTAATAAAGATCCAAAAACCATTACATATGTAAATTGTATTGCCAATAAAGTAATTGCCGTTTTACCTAATGAGTATGCATCTCAAAACTGGGAAGTGGTCGTGTTTGAAGATGACTCAGCAAATGCCTTTGCTTTGCCTGGCGGTTACATTGGTGTTCACACTGGATTACTTAAAATAGCGACTAATCAAGATCAAGTAGCTACCGTTTTAGGACATGAAGTAGGGCACGTAATTGCAGAGCACTCTAATGAACGTGTGTCACAAAGTTCATTGTTAAGCACGGGAATGCAATTGGGGAGTGTTGCGCTAGAAATGGGTAACGTGCAATACCGCAATGAAATTATGCAAGGGCTGGGCTTGGGCGCTCAATATGGTGTGGTTTTACCGTTTAGCCGCTCACATGAATCTGAGGCCGACACCATTGGTCTTGATTTAATGGCTAAAGCGGGTTTCAACCCAAAAGAGTCGGTTACGCTTTGGCAAAATATGAGCCAAGCGGGCAGTGGTGCAACGCCGGAATTTTTGTCTACCCACCCAGCACCAACGAGCCGTATTGCAAATTTGCAGTCGCAAATGACAAAAGCACTAAGTGAGCAAAGTACTGCAAACTCTCAAGGAAAAAGGCCACGGTGCTCACTTTAGTTGAGCTTTTAACAGTATAAAACAGTGGCGTATAGTGTTGAAGCGCTAATAAAATAAAACCCCTGAATGTAAAATACTTTCAGGGGTTTTATTTTGTCGGTTATGTGGGTTATTCAGTAGCGAGTGCCTCTTTAAATACAGTTTTAAAGCGCTCAAAGTCTTTTATATGTGGTAAGTGGCCTAAATTATCGAGTTCATATAATTTAGCATTGAGGATAAGCGATGCGGCATTTTTGCCCAACTTATCGTATCGACCAAGCTCATAATCTACACCGGTTTTTTTCCAGTTTCGGCCTGGTCCTGTTCTATCGCAAGTACCAATAATTAACTTGACTGGCACAGCAAAGTCCTTAAATTCAGTAATAACCGGTTGAGTGAAAATCATATCGTATGTTTTAGCATTAACCCACGCCATGTGAGCTTTATCCGGCCCTTGTATTTGCCCTGTAATAAAGTTCGTTAATGCTGAATATATAGCGTTCCATTTACCATTGTAATAGTTTTTTTGCTGATATTTTTTACGCGCTTGGGCGTTTTAGCAAGCTCATTTTTATAAAAGAAGTTGGTGTCTTTGTATTCAACATAATGTAAGTAGTTTTCAAGCCCTATGGGGTTAAGCAAAACCAATTTAGTTGTTGTATTGGGATACATTAAAGCAAAGCGACTTGCCAACATGCCGCCCATAGAATGGCTAACTAGAATTGTTTGTTTTAAGTTAAGGGAGTCCATTAACGCATGTGTATGGTGGGCAAGCGATGCAAACGAATACTGATAGTTAGTTGGTTTAGATGATTTACCAAAGCCAATTTGATCAGGAATTAATACACCAAAGCCAAGCGATTGTAAGTACTGCGCTGTAGTCGTCCAATAATCAGCATTAAAATTTTTGCCGTGCATGAGTGTCACGGTAGGCATCTTTTCTTTGGTAGGCTTTAGGTAAATATACGCCATCTTTAAAGACTGCTTTTGTGATTCAACGCTGAATTAATTTACTTTAAAGTCATATTGATAACTGCTTAAAAGGGCATCGTAAGATAGGGACTCTGTATTTACTTCACTACTTGCTAAAGTATTATTAGTCAAAGCTAACAAGGCTGTAAAACACACCATTTTAATTGACATCATTTCGTTATTGCTTCAAAGGTAAAGCATGTGGCTTAAAAGAAATACGACAATAACTAAGTAATTACAACCATTCAATTAAATACTTTCATGGCATAAAAAAAGGAGCGCTTAATAGGGCTCCAATTTATGTGATTTTAACGCATTGTAATTGCTTAAAAGGTCCACTCTACATGTATTTGCGGAACTGACTCTGTCACTTCAGTACCTAGCTTGTTATGCCAGTATTGAAGCTCCATGCCGAGTAGCAACGTATTTTCTTTCATTTCAAAGGCATGGCCTATGTCCCATACTAAAATAGGTTGTGCGAGTATCCATGCCTCTACATCGTTTCCAAATTCGTCTTCACGTTCTGCAATGTATTCTGCGTGCCCTTTAAAGCTGAACTTTTGTGAGCCAATAGTAAAAGGGTATTCAAAAGCTACATCAAACATCCAACTATTTGTTTCTATGGGGGCGCCGCCTTTAGCAACACCTTCGCTGTCGTCAATATAGGCTGTTACTATTGTTTGAAAGAAGTTAAAACCTGGTACATCCCAGTTTAATTTAACACCCGGCAGGTATTTCACCATTTTGGCATCGCCAGCAATATTTATACCGCCAGTAAGGCCAACATCTAATAACGCACCGGTGCCAATTTTTTCACCGCTGAGCGCCGATAAGCTGACGGTTGAATACCACTCGCCGTAAAAATCGCTATCTTGATAGCCGTCAGTTTTATCGTCTTTACTGTAATCGATAAAAAAGAAGTTATCGCCGTAATCGTAACCCGATGCATGTTGAACTGAGTAAACCGTGGTATCTGACTCTTGCTCAGTAAAAGGGTTTTTTTGGTCGCCATTGTTAATATGTAATGCTGTGCTGCTCCAATTAGCGGCAAAAGCAGAAGACGATAAAGCAATGGATGTAAGGGTAAAAAAGGAGAGTATTTTATTTAATTTCATAATTTGTATTTAACTATAACTTGAGTGACACGCGAAGGCGCGCATTATAGCAAACGTGATTAATATGTAGAGTAATAAGTTGCAGCTTGTTTTTAAGCTGCAACAGGGGGGGCAAAGGTTTTAAGCTTTATTACGACGCAAACAAATTATTGCTATAGCGGTAAATGCTAAAATGAAACAATAATAAGACGATGTTGAGACTTCCCAAGGGCTAATTTTAAACGTAGCGCCAAGTAAAAGTGCTTGTGCTCCATAAGGCAAAGAGCCCTGAGTTACACAAGCAAAAATATCAAGTAGGCTTGCAGAGCGTTTGCCACTAATTTGACCATCGTCAGCTAACTTCTTAGCAATAGGGCCCGCCACAATAATTGAAACGGTATTATTGGCAATACAAACGTTACTTGTCATCACAAGGGCTGCAATACCAAGCTGGTCAGCTACTTTGCGGTGCCATTTTGCAATAACTTTGGTAATGGCTTGAATTTTTTGAGCAATAAAATCAAGTCCACCATTGATGCGAATAAACTCAGAAAGACCACCAATAAACATAGAGAGTAAAAATATTTCCTGCATATCGGTAAAGCCTTGATAAATGTCTTTTACAAAGCTAGACCCTTCGTAGCTACCGGTAAAGCCCATTAATGCAGCAAATATAATGCCGCTAAATAACACAACAAATACATTTAGGCCTGCTACGGCGAGAACTAAAATAAAAGCATAAGGTAGCACTAACCAAATATCGTAATCTTGTGTCTCAACCACTTGCGCTGCAGGCGTAAGGTAAAACAATAAACCGATTGTTAAAATTGCGGCTGGTACTGCAATTTTAAGGTTTTCTTTAAACTTATCTTTCATTTCACAGCCTTGAGTACGCGTAGCTGCAATTGTGGTGTCTGAAATAATTGACAAGTTATCGCCAAACATAGCGCCAGACACAATAGTACCTGCCATAAGAGCGGGGTCTATGCCTGTTTTAATCGATACCGCATAAGCAATTGGGCCAATCGCCCCAATAGTGCCCATTGATGTGCCCATAGCTGTAGATACAACCGCGGCAATTAAAAATAAACCAGGAAGTAATAAAGCAGGTGGTATCAGTGATAAACCTGCATTTACTACGGCGTCAACCCCCCCTGTTGCACTGGCCACTGCAGAAAAAGCACCAGCAAGCAGGTAAATTAAACACATAGTAATAATATTATTATGCCCAGCCCCTTTTATAAAGGTTTCAACACATTGATTAACAGTGCCTTTATTAAGTATAAAGGCAAGCATAATGGCGGGTAATATTGCCACCGGTGCTGGGAGTTGATAAAAAGCGTAATCAATCCCTTGAGATTGCAGGTATAAACCAGAACCTAAAAATAGGGCTACAAATGTAAGAAGGGGTAGTAAAGAAAGTATTGCTTTGTTTTTATTAAATGATGGCTGCATCATAATCCTCGAAACCAATTAATTACCACAGCCAAAAATTCCTCTTTTAGCTGAATTTAGCAAGTCTATCTACGTTGTTAAAAGCTAACAAATAGTAGAACAGTGCAGCGCCCGCAAGCCAAAGACCAAATCGACGCGAAGAGGAAGTTTAAATGTATAGATGGCTAAAGTAAACTGGTATTGTTATTATTCTTTTATTAAAGGGTTGACTGACTATTACATGACTTTTAGATAAAATCTACTAAGTACGTTACTTTCAGTGATTGATGTTAACTGAGCGGTATATACACTCAATATATACAAAACGATCGGTTTACGGTTTAAACAAAAATAAATTAAGGCATAGTGATGATTCGAATAGGTGTTTTTGGTGCTAACGGCAGAATGGGTTTAGCTTTATTGGAAGCCGCAACAATAAAAGAGCAAACACAACTAACAGGCGCCTATGTTCGCAGTGGGTCATCGTTAATTGGAGTTAATGTAAACCAAGTCAATAGCGCTGCCGATAAAAACGTATCTTTTAGCGACGAAAATACACTCGAAAGTGTTGATGTGTTAATTGATTTCACCCTGCCAGACGGTATGCGTAGCCACTTAAAGCGTGCTGTTGAACAATCTCTCCCTTTAGTTATTGGCACAACAGGTTTAACGGCCGATGACATGGCATTATTAGAAAATGCTGCTAAACATATACCTATTGTATTTGCTCGTAACTACAGTGTTGGCGTAAATGTGTTACTAAATTTAGTTCAAACGGCTGCCACTAAGTTCGGTGACGATTTAGATATTGAGATATTTGAAGCGCATCACCGTCATAAAATCGATGCGCCATCGGGCACGGCTCTGGCAATTGGTGAGTCGATTGCAGATGCAAAAGGGTGGAACCACGAAGAGGTTGCTGTATACGATCGAAGCCAAATTGAAACTGAAAAATCTCAAAACGAAATTGGTTATTCAGTCCTAAGAGGAGGCGACATAGTAGGTGAACATACCGCATATTTTGCCGCAATGGGGGAAAGGCTTGAATTAACACACAAAGCAAGTTCGAGAATGACCTTTGCGCTAGGCGCTATAAGAGCTGCAAGCTGGTTGCAAAATAAACCGGTAGGACTTTATGATATGCAAGATGTACTCGATTTAAAGTAGTTTAGTATCTATTTTGGGTGTTTGGGTCTAATTTTAGCTAAAAGCACTTATTTGTTATGATTTACCAAATAATGTTAGACCTGAAACTCAACATCATGTAGTATACAGCCAATTTGCCAAAAATTACTAAATGCGTGTTTCCAATTATACCCAAGTGGCTAGTAAAATCAGGGGTTCAGTGGGAATGATAAGAGTTTTAGGCAAGAAAAAATGTTGAAGATTTAGCGGTTATATCGGCCTCATTTAAGACTGCGTAAAACAATTTAATCTCATACAAAATCTGGTTTTGACGATCCCTCTGGGTATTGGCGGGGTGATAAGCAATTTGCTTACTCCCGTTTTTTACTGTTAGGAGGTTTAACTTGACTAAATCCGCTCTGTTAGTCCTAGAAGACGGCACAGTGTTTCGCGGTACTGCAATCGGCGCTGACGGCATGTCAGTCGGTGAAGTGGTATTCAATACGTCTATGACTGGTTATCAAGAAATTTTGACTGACCCTTCGTACGCGGAACAAATCGTAACTTTGACGTACCCACATATCGGTAATACGGGTACCAACAGCGAAGATGAAGAAGCGAATCAAATATGGGCTAAAGGCCTAGTGATCCGTGATTTGCCACTGCTAGCAAGTAACTTTCGTAACGAGCAATCGTTAGATGATTACTTGAAAGAACGTAATATTTTAGGTATTGCGGACATCGACACCAGAAAGTTAACACGTATTTTGCGCGACAAAGGCGCTCAAAATGGTTGTATTATTGCTGGTGACGAACTAGACGAACAAAAAGCGCTACAAGCCGCGCAAGCCTTCCCAGGCTTAAAAGGTATGGATTTAGCAAAAGTTGTCTCAACCAAGGAAAATTTTGAGTGGCGCGAATCAAGCTGGACATTAGGTGAGGGGTTTAAAACCCTAGATACCGCTGATGAAAAGTTTCATGTTGTAGCCTATGACTTCGGTGTTAAGCGTAATATATTACGTATGCTTGTTGACCGTGGTTGTAAACTTACCGTAGTACCTGCACAAACCAGTGCTGCTGACGTACTCGCATTAAACCCCGATGGTATTTTCTTATCTAATGGCCCTGGCGATCCTGAGCCATGTACATATGCAATTGACGCGATAAAATCATTTTTAGAAACCGACACACCCATTTTTGGTATTTGTTTGGGTCACCAGTTATTAGCGCTTGCTTCAGGTGCTAAAACAGAAAAAATGAAATTTGGCCATCATGGTGGAAACCACCCAGTTAAAGATCTAGACCGCGATGTAGTAATGATCACAGCGCAAAACCATGGTTTTGCAGCCCAAGAATCAAGCCTACCAAGTACGCTTCGTGCAACACACAAATCACTGTTTGACGGTACGCTTCAGGGTATTCATCGTACAGATAAGCCAGCATTTAGTTTTCAGGGTCACCCTGAAGCAAGTCCAGGTCCGCATGATGCAGCCCCATTATTTGACCACTTCATCGATTTGATGCAAGCGCGTAAACACTAATTTAACTGGAGTAATAATGCCAAAACGTACCGACATAAAAAGCATTCTTATCTTAGGCGCAGGCCCAATTGTTATTGGTCAAGCTTGTGAATTTGACTACTCTGGTGCACAAGCGTGTAAAGCACTTAGAGAAGAAGGCTATAGAGTTATTCTTGTTAACTCAAACCCAGCAACGATTATGACCGACCCAGAAATGGCTGATGCAACATACATCGAACCAATTCACTGGGAAGTAGTAGAAAAAATCATCGAAAAAGAAAAGCCAGATGCAGTTCTGCCTACAATGGGCGGCCAAACAGCATTAAACTGTGCACTTGATTTAGACAAGCACGGTGTATTGGCTAAGCATGGCGTTGAGTTAATTGGCGCAACAGCTGATGCAATAGACAAAGCCGAAAACCGCGAACGCTTTGACACTGCAATGAAAAATATTGGTCTTGAGTGTCCTCGTGCAGAGATAGCACACTCAATGGAAGAAGCTAAAGATACAATGAGCCGCATAGGCTTACCGTGTATCATTCGTCCTTCTTTCACCATGGGTGGCACCGGTGGCGGTGTTGCTTACAACATGGAAGAGTTTGAAGAAATTTGTGAGCGTGGTTTAGACCTGTCACCTACTAACGAATTACTAATTGATGAATCACTGATTGGTTGGAAAGAGTACGAAACAGAAGTTGTTCGTGACAAAAAAGACAACTGTATTATTGTTTGTACTATTGAAAACTTTGACCCAATGGGCGTGCACACAGGTGATTCAATTACTGTTGCACCAGCGCAAACGTTAACCGACAAAGAATACCAAATTATGCGTAATGCCTCTATGGCAGTACTGCGTGAAATTGGTGTTGAAACCGGTGGCTCTAACGTACAATTTGGTATTAACCCTAAAGATGGCCGTATGGTTATCATTGAGATGAACCCACGTGTATCACGCTCATCGGCTCTAGCCTCTAAAGCAACGGGTTTCCCAATTGCTAAAATTGCAGCAAAACTTGCAGTAGGCTACACGCTTGACGAACTTCAAAACGATATCACTGGCGGTAAAACACCAGCGTCTTTTGAGCCTTCAATTGATTACGTTGTAACTAAAATACCTCGCTTTAACTTTGAGAAATTTGCCGGTGCTAACGACCGTTTAACAACGCAAATGAAATCAGTAGGCGAAGTAATGGCAATTGGTCGTAACCAACAAGAGTCATTACACAAAGCATTACGTGGCCTTGAAGTAGGTGCAACGGGTTTTAACCCAATTGTTGCACTTGATGACCCTAAGGCAAAAGAAAAAATCATCCGTGAATTACGTGAGCCAGGCGCTGAGCGTATTTGGTATATTGCAGATGCAATGCGTCATGGTATGAGCGTTGAAGATGTTTACGAGCTAACTAAAGTTAACCGCTGGTTCTTGGTTCAAATTGAAGACATTTTAAAAGATGAGGCAAGAATCGCTGAAGGCGGAATGGCTGGCCTTAATGCAGATTTTTTACGCAAGCTTAAGCGTAAAGGCTTTGCCGACCCGCGTATTGCTGAAATTGCGGGTGTGTCAGAAGCTGAAATTCGTAAAAAACGTCATCAACTAAATATTGTGCCAGTGTACAAGCGTGTAGATACGTGTGCTGCAGAATTTAGTTCAGACACCGCTTACATGTATTCATCATACGATGAAGAGTGTGAAGCTAACCCAACAGACAAAGATAAAATCATGGTTATTGGTGGCGGTCCTAACCGTATCGGCCAAGGTATTGAATTTGATTACTGTTGTGTACATGCTGCGCTTGCACTTCGTGACGACGGTTACGAAACCATCATGGTTAACTGTAACCCTGAAACTGTATCTACCGATTACGATACATCTGACCGACTTTACTTTGAGCCAATTACCCTTGAAGACGTGCTTGAAATTGTACGTGTTGAAAAGCCAAAGGGTGTTATTGTTCAATACGGTGGACAAACACCACTTAAACTAGCCCGTGAGCTAGAGGCCAATGGCGTGCCAGTCATTGGTACTTCGCCAGATGCAATTGACCGTGCAGAAGACCGTGAGCGTTTCCAACAACTTGTTGAGCGTTTAGATTTACTACAGCCAGAAAACGCAACGGTTACATCAACTGAAGAAGCTATTTTAAAATCAGCTGAAATTGGTTTCCCGCTGGTTGTTCGTCCATCATATGTATTAGGTGGCCGTGCAATGGAAATTGTATACGACGAAGACGATTTACGTCGTTACATGACCGAAGCAGTTCAAGCCTCAAATGAAGCGCCTGTTTTATTAGACCACTTCCTAGATAACGCAATTGAAGTTGACGTTGACGCAATATGTGACGGCGAGCAAGTAATCATTGGCGGTATTATGGAACACATTGAGCAAGCCGGTGTTCACTCTGGTGACTCTGCCTGTTCATTACCAGCACATTCTTTATCGCAAGAAGTGCAAGATGTAATGCGCAAGCAAGTAACCGATATGGCTCTTGAACTAGGTGTTGTAGGCTTAATGAATACACAGTTTGCAGTAAAAGATGGCAAAGTGTATTTAATTGAAGTCAACCCACGTGCTGCGCGTACGGTTCCATTTGTATCTAAAGCCACCGGCGTTGCACTTGCAAAAGTAGCTGCACGTTGTATGGCGGGCCAATCTTTAGCGAGCCAAGGGATTACTAAAGAAATTATCCCTCCTTACTACAGCGTTAAAGAAGTGGTTTTACCGTTTGCTAAGTTCCAAGGTGTAGACCCTATCCGTGGCCCTGAAATGCGCTCAACAGGTGAAGTAATGGGTGTTGGTGATACTTTCGCCGAAGCATTCGCAAAAGCACAATTAGGTGCAAGCAATACTTTACCACGCGGTGGTCGCGCGTTATTATCTGTTCGTAATAGCGATAAGTCACGTATTGTTGAATTAGCTAAAATCATGACTGAGTTAGGTTTTGAATTAGACGCAACAGGTGGCACAGCCAAAGCGCTTGAAGAAGCGGGTATTAACGTTCGTCGCGTGAACAAAGTTTACGAAGGTCGTCCACATATTCTTGATTACATTAAGAATAAAGAATACAGCTATATCGTTAATACCACCGAAGGTCGCCAAGCGATCGAAGATTCGAAGGTGTTACGTCGTGGTGCATTGCAAAATAAAACCAACTATACGACTACCTTGAACGCGGCATTCGCTAACTGTACTGCTAACAAAGCAGATGACCGCAGTAAAGTGGCGTCAGTTCAAGAGCTACACCTGCGATTGAACTAAGGAAATGTACCAAGGCCTAATTAGGCCTTGGTGTTAAGTGAGAAAATATGCAAACAATTCCGATGACAGTTCGTGGCGCAGATTTACTGCGTAAAGAGCTTAACGAATTAAAAACAGTTACCCGTCCTAAAATCATCGCTGATATTGCTGATGCGCGTGAACACGGTGACTTAAAAGAAAACGCTGAGTACCACGCTGCGCGTGAGCAACAGGGTTTTTGTGAAGGTCGTATTCAAGAAATTGAAGCTAAACTTTCAAATGTTCAAATAATCGACGTAACTAAAATGCCTAACACAGGCAAGGTTATTTTTGGCACCACAGTAACTATTGTTAATGTAGAAACTGATGCCGAAGTTAAATACCAAATAGTTGGCGATGATGAGGCAGATATTAAAAATAACTTAATCTCTGTTAACTCACCTATAGCTCGTGGTTTGATTGGTAAGCAAATGGATGATGCAGTCACCATTAAAACACCAAAGGGCGACGTTGAATACGAAATCATTGAAGTTGAGTACCTTTAATATATCCTCACTTTAGCGTTTACATAAAAGCCGATGTAATTACATCGGTTTTTTTATGCCTTTAATAATCTCGACTTTGTTTACTTTATTGGGTACGTTAGGTTGACTATACCCTAATGATTGAGAGTACTGATGTCCTTAATTAATTTTCCTGAGCCACTTAAACCTAATGATAATATTGCAATTTGTGCGTTTTCTTCAGGTGTTGATAAGCACTTTCAAACACGATTAGACACCGTGCTAAATGGTTTAAAATCGCAAGGGTATAAAGTCATCGAAGGTAACAGCGTAAGGCAAAATATCAGCGCTAAAGAGCAAGCTTTAGAGCTAATGCAATTTCTTATTGACGATAATATTGCTGCAATAATGCCACCATGGGGTGGAGAGCTTGCCCTAGACGTTTTGCAATATATTGACTTTAACATAGTGAAAACGGCTAAACCCAAGTGGTTAGTGGGGTTCTCTGATGTTAGTACATTAGCGTGTGTGCTCACTTCTCGTTGTGGTTGGGCAACTCTTCATACTGCAAACTTAATGCAGCTACATCCACATGAAACTGATCACAATTGTGTAAATGTTTTTCACGCTTTAGGACTCTCAAAAGGCGAGCAATTTGAACAAGTCCCTTCAACATCATACCAAACTAAGTTAATTGATTATGCAAGCGAACCTAATGCGTTGTTCGAACTTACTGAGCCTTCGCAATGGCGATGTTTAAATTACAAAGATGCGCGTAAATTAGAAATAACGGGCCGACTTTTTGGTGGTTGTTTAGATACGCTTAGCTTATTGCTTGGCTCGCCTTACCTTGATTTACATCGCTTTAAACAAGAGTATGCACCAGAGGGTCTTGTGCTCTTTCTAGAAAACGCAGAGTTAAGCCCAACAGCCGTAGCACGAAGTCTCATTGCATTAAAACTAAATGGCGTACTCACTGATGTAAACGGTATTATACTTGGCCGCAGTGCCGTTATTAATAGCCCACACAAGCAGATTGATTATTACCAAGCAATAGAATTAGCACTTGGTAAATGTATTTTCCCAGTCCTGTTTGATGCCGATATAGGGCATATTGCACCTAACCTAAACTTAATTAATGGGGCACGTTGCACAATTGACGCAGAGATAAATGAAGGCAAAGTGATTGAGGCATTGCTAAGCACTAAGCTGTGTTAATTATAAAGTCGCTCTTATTGGTGGCTAATCATATAAAAGTAATGGATAAATTAAGCTCTTTAATTTATTTTAGTTAATCATTAGTTTTTATACGTATTGTATATTTGAAAAGGAATCGCTAAGTTGAAAATTACGGACGCTCATTATAAAAACGGCTTTGCTTTTATTGCCGTTGTTATGTTTATCGCTTTTTTTATAATTTGGTATGTAAACAATGAAATTGAAGCTTCTTTTTTGCTGTTATTTTTTGCATGCTTATCGTTTAGGTATCGATTTACCGATGAATATAAAGCTAAACATTCCCCACATAATCTAATCAAGAGAAGCGCCGGCACTATAAAAATCACAAAGCCAAATTTGAGTCGCTTTAAGTTTATATCAGATCAAGAGTCGATCGAGGTTAAGCGAATTTCTATTGTTAATATAAGTGATAATTGGTTATCAATAATTATTGACGGAAACGGCAATGGTTACGATTTTCAACTTTTAGGCTCAAAAGATGAAATTTATCAACAATTTAACTTACTGCTAAATTCAGATGAAAAAGAGAACATTGATATTAACTACGTGTAATTTATTGAGCGCTTAATACCCCGCTTGATGGTAAAAGCGATAGGGCATGTTGACCTTAATGGCTTGAGTTTATTTAATTTAGTGGACGTGGAATAACTGCGCTATGTGTGCAGCCGAGCGGGCTAAGCAAAAGTCGAGCCATGCCTAAGCGTCCAGCTTACGCCTTTAGCCTAATTTATACAGACAACAAATAGTAAATGGCTCTTAGCAAGGACAACCCTTAAAGTTTATTAGTCTCTAAAGTCGCTTTTAAAAGTAAGTTAATAAGCTCTGCTGCACCTAAATAACAACAGGAAAACAATGAAAATAGATGACATCAGAGTGTTTGTGCCATGTAAAAACTATCAACAATCGTGTGCATTTTATCAGGCGCTGGGCTTTAATGTTGAGCAGGCATCAGCTGATTTAAGTATTGCAACATCAGGTGAATGCAGCCTTTTTTTACAGCGTTACTACAACCAAGAATTTTCTGAAAATTTAATGCTGCAAGTGTGCGTTTTAAACATAAACGAAGCTTTTAACACTATTAGTAAGTTAACTCACTTTGATATTCGCTTTGAAGGGATAAAACAAGAGCCGTGGGGTAAAGTGATTTATTTATGGGGACCTTCGGGCGAGCTTTTGCACATAACTGAATTTAATTAAAAAGGAATAATAATGAAAAAAAGTACATTTTTCGTCATGTTGATGGTTTTTTTACTGACCTCATGTAGTGCGCTTGTGAGTAATAATGCAGGTAAAAATACGCGTTCTAGCAGTTTGGTTGACTTTCTTTATCCAAACGAAGATAGCCGTGCTGCGTATAAACCAGAAATCCCAGTGTTAAAATTACCTGTTACAGTGGGCATTTCATTTGTGCCTTCTAAAGATTGGCGAGCAAACGCAATTGAAAGCCAAAATGAGGTAGAGTTGCTCGAAAGAGTTAAAAAATCGTTTTTGCAGTACGATTACATTGACCGCATAGAAGTAATTCCAAGTACGTACCTTAAAGGTGGGGAAGGGTTTTCAGCGCTTGAACAAGTAGGGCGACTATACGATGTAGACGTAATGGCATTGGTTTCTTACGATCAAGTAACGCAAACCTATGAAAATAACGCCGCATTATTGTATTGGACGATTGTAGGTATGTATGTGATTCCGGGTAATGAAAATACGATTCAAACTTTTGTCGACACTGCTGTTTTTGATATAAAAAGTAAAAAAATGCTTTTTAGAGCACCAGGCATCAGCAAACTTGAAAAAAGAACCACCGCTATTGGTATTGACGAAACGCTCAATGAAAAGTCACTTGAAGGGTTTAATTTAGCGGTTACCGATATGAGCCTAAATTTAGATGCGGAATTAGCACGCTTTAAAACGCGGGTTAAAGAAGAAAAAATAGCAAAAATAGAGAATAAAGATGGCTCAAGCAGTGCCGGGACGTTTAGTGTGTTTATTCTGGTTTTTATGTCGCTACTTGTTTTAAAGCGCAGATATGTAAATAACTAAACATCTATATAACTAAGTCGCTAAATAATTAAATTTAAAACGCCACATTATTCAACTTATGCGGCGTTTTTTATGGTGTTTAGCTTAATTTTTCATTAAAAAACGCTAAGGTACGCTGCCAAGCAAGCTCTGCTTTTTGCTCATCATAACGCCCAGTAGAGTCGTTATGAAAACCATGATTAGCACCTTCGTACATGTGCATAGTGTACTCAACATTGTTAGCTTTTAAGCTTTTTTCATACTCAGGCCATGTGGCGTTAACGCGTTTATCAAGTTCACCTAATTGAATCATTAAAGAGGCTTTTATATTTTTGTGTAAGCTTTCACTTGCAGGTGTGCCATAAAAGGGCACGCCCGCGCTGAGTAAGTCACTATCAACTGCGGCTAAGTAGTTAACAATATAACCCCCAAAACAAAAGCCTACGGCGCCTAATTTGCCGTTGCTGCTAGGGTGGGCTTTTAAAAAGTGAGCGGCGGCTACAAAGTCGTTTTGAATTTTAGCTCTGTCCATCGTGCGTTGCATTGCACGCCCCTCATCATCATTACCCGGATAGCCACCAAGCGGGAAAAGTGCGTCGGGAGCAAAAGCAATAAAACCTTTTTTGGCTAAGCGCCTTGCTACGTCTTTTATGTAAGGGTTTAAACCACGGTTTTCGTGAATAACTAATACAACCGGCAGTTTACCTTCAATTTTGCTAGGCACCGCTAAATAACCTTTACCCTTACCATGCCCGTTTGGCGAATCAAATTCCTCGTAGGTGGCTTTAATATCGTCATCGTTAAACGAGACTTGCTCTGCAAGTGCATAGTTAGGTAAAAGCGCGCTGGTGAGCACACTCATTGAAATCCCCAGTGCTGCAAGGCCACCTAGCTTTTTCATAAAAGTGCGGCGGTCCATTAAACCATGGGCATATTCGTCGTACCAATCAAACGCTTCTTGAGGAATGTGATTTATTTGAGGTGAATTCATGGTTTTCCCTAACTGTTATGTTTTTTAATATTAAGTACCTAAACGTATCGGGTATAAAAAACGAGCACTAATATTACTATTTAGTGTATTTTTGCCGTTAACTATTAATAAGCAGAGAGGTTATGATCAACCCCCATCATAAAATCTAATCCTACAAAGGCAAACGCTACAACAATGGCACCCAATAACATTAAATTACGGTTATTTTTTCTGTATCCAACAATGGTTAGTACTGCAAATATGATAAATAAAATAAGTTGAAATGTACCCATGGTTAATCCTTTAAGAAAGTAAACTGAGAGTCAAAATACCAGTGAAAAGGGGAAGTTAGCAAATAATTGAAGGTTATTTTTAACTATAAATAAAAAGCTCGGCATGTTGCCGAGCTTTTTTGGTTGGGGTTTTACTTAATTAGCTATTGGTCGTTGTTGGTTGGCCATCGACAATAGGGTGTTTACCACGCCACTTACGAATCATTCGTTTTGTATCTTCAAGTGCGACATACTGACACGGTATAAGAATAAGCGTAATGACGGTGGCAAATAGCACACCAAAGGCGAGTGATACTGCCATAGGTATTACAATTTGTGCCTGTAAACTCGTTTCCATAATAATAGGTAACACGCCAATAAAGGTGGTCACTGAGGTTAGCAATATAGCTCTAAAACGACGAGCTCCCGCTTGCATAACCGCTTCTTTTATAGGTACACCTTCAGCACGCGCTTTATTTACAAAATCAACCATAACGAGAGAGTCGTTAACTACAATACCGGCTACTGCAATGATGCCAAACATTGAAAGACCGCTCATGGTCATTCCTAATACCATATGCCCAAACATTGCACCGACCACACCAAATGGAATAACCGACATAATGATCAATGGTTGTGAGTATGAGCGAAGCGGAATGGCTAATAATGCAAATATAATCATTAGTGAAATTGCAAAATCACGTAATTGCTCATCAGCGCTTTCCATTTCCTCTTGCACTCGACCAGCGACATTACTGGTAACACCTGGGTAATTTTGTAAAAGGGTTGGTAAATACTCGTCAGTGATTTCTTTTACAATGGCAAAAGGTTCAACTTTATCAGTATTAATGGCTGCCCATACATTAACTGTTCTGTTTGCGTTTTCACGGCGGATTCTGTTTACACCATCTACAATGTTGATTTGTGCAACTTCACTTAACGGCACTTCAACACCTGTTGGCGTGATAATACGTGTGCTGTGTATGTTACTAATAGAGTTACGTTCGTTTTCAGGGTAGCGGATCATCACTCTGATCTCTTCGCCTTCACGTAAAATACGTTGTGCTTCTAAACCGTAGTAACTAAAGCTAACTTGCGATGCCACATCTGCAAGGGTTAATCCCATACTGTATGCAAGTGGTTTTAAATCAAGTTGTACTTCATCCGTAGCGCTTTGTAGTGAGTCGTTAACATCGCCTACGCCTTCCATGCTTTGTAATTTAGTTTTTAATAACGCGGCAACTTCTTTTAGTTTGTCGGTATCTTTACCTTGCAGTCTAAAACTTACATCGCCGTCATCTCGTCCGCCGCCAAATAAGTTGTCTTCAATAGTTAGCGTTTTAACGCCCGGCAGTGGTGGCATTTTTTCACGCCATAATGAGCTTAGTGTGAAGGTATCGATAGGGCGTTTATCAGGCTCAATAAGCACAGCCATTAATTGCGCAGTGGTACGGCCACGAAGGCTTACCGAAAGGTCACGTATCATTTTTTGACCGTATTGTGCTTCAAGCTCTTCATCTACACTAAGAAGTACCGCTTCAATTTTTTTAGCTGTTTCAAGTGTTGCTTGCTCTGATGATTCAAGATTCATTTCTACTACCACACGCGGAAAGTCATGTTGTATTTTAGGGTTTGGTACAAATTTAACTAAACCGCCTGCAAACATGCCTGCGCTCATAATTAAAATACATATAAACCCAATAATTACGGTATAGCGATAATGAATACAGTGCCCTATAAACGGTGTGTAGTAATTTTGAACAAACGATTTAAGGCCTTTATCAACAACCATACGCACCTTGTGCAATGGGTTTTTAGGATTAGGTTTACGTGGGTTCATTGCGGCAATATGAGCCGGTAAAATAAGTTTTGATTCAATTAACGAAAAAATCAAACACAGGATAATAACAACACCAATCGCTTTAGAAAATGCTGCGCCGGGCCCTGATGCCATAGCTTGCGGTAAAAAAGCAGCAATGGTGGTGAGTACGCCAAATGTAGCGGGCATTGCAACACGTTTAACACCACGGATTACGTTATCGAGTGAGTGGCCGTGTTTTTCTATTTCGGCACTGGCCGATTCGCCCACAACAATTGCATCGTCCACCACAATACCGAGTACAATAATAAAGGCAAACAGCGACACCATGTTTATGGTGATGTCTAAAAAGCCGATTGGCATGAACAAAAAGGCACCCAAAAAAGAAACCGGTAAACCCATCATTACCCAAAATGCTAATCTAAGCGGTAAAAATAATGCCAATACCAGCATAACTAAAACACCACCCCATACCATGTTATCGATCATCATATCGAGACGACCTTGCAGGTAGTAGGTTAAATCAACCATAGGGGTTAGTTTTACGCCTTGTGGTAATTTAGATTCTTTTTCGGCCATGTAATTTTTAAGTACTTTGGCAACGTCGGTAATGTCTTGATCTTTAGATGCTGCAATATCAAACATTAACGAATTTTTACCATTGTATTTTGAATATAATAAGCCTTCTTCAAAACCATCGTTAATGGTGGCTACATCGCCTAAATATATTTGTGCGCCATCAGCGAGGGTAATTAAAGGCAGCTGCTCAAACTCATTGCCTTTATAAGCTTGTTTTTCAACACGCATAGAAATATACCCGTTATCTGAACGGATTTGGCCAGCCGACATATTAGTTGAAAAGTTTCTTACAGCGTTTGATACATCTCTAAAAGTAAGGCCGTATTCACGCAGTTTGTCGGGGCTAATCTCAATGCCTATTTCATAATTTAAGCCGCTAAAAAAACTAACTAAATTAACGCCAGGTAAAGCGAGTAATTCATCTTCTAAATCGGTACCTAGTTCTTTTAGTTGGGCATAAGTCATATCCCCATATAGCGCAATAAACATCACTTCTTGTTGAAACTTATCGCGCTGAATAATTGGCCTTTCCATACCTGCTGGAAACGAGTTAATAGAATCTACTTGGGCTTTTATCTCGTCTAAAGCTTCTTGAAGGTCGTATTTTTCTTCAATTTCAATCCATGCTTGTGCGTAGCCGCGATTAGAGTAGGTTATAAAGCGTTTAATGCCCTCTAATCCTTCTAGGTTTTCTTCAATTTTTATTGTAATGCCTTCTTCAACCTCTTGTGGCGCGGCGCCAGGGTAAACGGCTTGAACACTTACCCAGTTACTTTCAAATTGCGGAAATGCTTGCTTACGAATTGTTAAGGCTGTTAGTAAACCGCCAACCAGAATAAAAATCATGATTAAATTTGCTGCAACAGGGTTGCGAGCAAACCAGGCAATTAAGCCCTTTTCAGAGGTGCTCATAAAGTGTCCTCTTTAAGCGCAAGCTGTGTTACTTCACCTTGTTTGTCATCTTCATCTGTTTTAACAGCCATTCCTTCGCTTGGGTATTCTAGTGCTGAGGTAATCAACTGTTCGCCTAGTTGTAATCCTTGATCGGCTATTACCATGCCATCTTGTTCACGTATAATATTAAGTGTTTTAAAGCTTAAGGTATTGTTCGCGTTTAAAATGGCAATTTGTTTATCTTTAACAAGGTGATGCGGGACAATAATTGCGTTATCGAGGGATCTGCCCTCAATGGTTGCATTAATGTATGAACCAAAACGTAGTGGTTTAGTGTTATCTGCGTATGGTGTGGGCAGTTGCGCAACTAAATAACTCATACGGCTTACTTGATCTATTACGCCTTCGCTACGCACAACTTCGGCTTGCCATGACGTTTGCTTGCCAGCAAATTCAGCATTAAGGGTAACAGTAGCACCAATGCCTCCATTGGCTAGATATTGCATTTCGCTATCGGCTACAGGTAAACGCACTTCTGCAATCAATGTTGAACTTAATGCGCCAAAGCTACTGCCCGGATTTACTACAGAGCCTAAGCTTATTGTACGTGCATTAATAATAGCGTCGTATGGAGCTTTTATATAAGTGCGTTCAAGGTTACGCTTTGCACGTTTAACACTGGCTTGAGCAGAGCGGTAACGCGCTAGCTTTTCGGCTAATTGTGGTTTACGTAAATAAAGCTCTGAAGCAATAGAGTCACTTGAGTCTGATTTAATACGTTCCCATTCAGCTTTTGCTACATGTGCTTGGGCGCGTTCTATTTCAAGGGCTGAGCTTGCTTGAGCAAGGCCTGCTTGCGCTTCAATAAGGTCGGCTTCGTAATCATTTGGATCAATTCGTGCTAATATGTCGCCTTGTTTTACAAATGCACCTTCAACAAATTCATCGGCTACGGAAATAACTTGGCCACTGACTTGTGCAATTAGCTCGGTACGGTCTTTAGGTTTTACAACCCCGTACGATTTTACGTCGAGTGTTATTGCGTCAATGTTGACTGTTTGTGCAGCAACCAGTGGGCGAGTATCTTGCTCTGGTTTTTCTTCAGGCGGCGTTTTCATATTTGAAAAGCCAATTGCCAGTGCAATTCCGGCAGCTAAAACTGCGATTGGAAGAACAATTTGTTTTTTAGTAGCCACAAGGCATTCCTTCATAAAAGTGGTGATAGGGCAATAATACGCAATAAAGTGTTTACAAGGCGTTTGAAGATGTAACAAAGCATTACATATGTGTATTACAAATAAATATTTGGCTCTAAAAATGAGTCGATACTGTTAAATATGTGGTTAATTTAAACTGAGGGTGTTATGAAAACAGAGCCAATGACGTGTCGATTAGGCTGCGGTGCATGCTGTATTGCGCCAAGTATTAGCTCGCCAATACCGGGTATGCCAAATGGAAAAAAGGCCGGAGAACGTTGTATTCAGCTAGATGAGAACAATTTATGTAAGTTATTTGGTGATGAGTCTCGACCAAAAGTATGCAGTGATTTTACTGCCACAGTTGATGTGTGTGGGTCAACTAATGCAGAGGCTCTAGCGCTTATCACGGAGCTTGAACAATTAACCTAGCTTACGGAGTTAATACACATATATTTACATTTAAAGCCATGGACTTCAAAATTTGCTCATAAACATTGTGTAAAGAAGCTTTAAAAATTAACGTAGTTTAATTATTTATTTACTCTGCTTAAGTAAACTAATCTGAGGTTTGATATTAAATTATGTGGCTTTATTAAAATCAAAAATAAACAAGTTGCTTTTTAATTATACCAATTCATGTTGTAAAAAATAATATTGGTTACTAATATGGGTAATTGAAGAAAGTGACTTTACTCAATAAGTCGAGGATCAATCTTTTAAGTAGTTTAGATTGAATTAAAGAATAAATTACCTATAAAAGGAAAATAATGATGAGAAATTTAACTATAGCTTTTGCTTTAGGTGTATCTTTATTAGGTTGTTCAAGTTTACCTATTACTACTGAAATTAAAGAAGATCATTTTAGGTTTGAAAATTTTAAAAGAGACATTGGGCCCAATTTAGAGTATGTACATTTAATGTGTTTTCATAAAAAGCCAGTTGGGTGGGCGGAGCCTAAACAATACCCTAGTGGCAAACAAAATTTATGGGTTAAGGCACGCGTGCTTCACGAAGATTTTTTAAATAGTGAAAAAGAAGCTTTTGTTAACTTTAACGTCGATTTAAAACCTGAAATTAGTTATATGCTAAATAGAGAAATAAATGAAAATAATATTACACTATGGATTCAAGAGGTAAATACAGGGGTTGTTGTGTCAGACGTCAAAACAGAAACATTAGAGCGCCCCTTACAAGTTGATGAAAGCCTACGCAGAAGGCAGTGTCGGACAAGTTCAATATAATTAATGAAGCTTTCAATAGTAAATTTCTATATCAGAGATCAAGTTAATTAATATTCGAAGTCAGTAAATCATTTATAAGCCACTCATGAGTAAACTAACCAGAGTGGCTATTTTTTATTACCAGCTATACGTTGCACTTAAGGTATATTGCTCACCGCGCCCGGGTGTGCCGGGTATTTCTTCAAACGATTCATCCCACACATTGTCTGCAGCTAACGTAATAAATAAATTATTAATAACGGTTGGCGTAATTTTTAGCGACACTTGCGTAAATAATGCGGTGTCTTTGCTACTGCGCAGTGCGTTTTCGTGCTGTTTACGCCACTCGTTATCAATCCTCATTTCTATTAGGTCGTTTGGTGTCCAAATTGCACCTAATGTAACACGGTGATCTGGAAAGTTTAACGCGTAAAAACTGGCGTCGATATCTGCATCACCATAGTTTTCTGACTTATTTAAGTAAGTGTAGCTTGCAATGAGCTCGGTTGTATCAAAGTACTTAGTCGCAAAAAACTCAACACCTGTAGCGTCTATGTCAACCGGATTAGCAAAGCGGGCAGAGGTAGAGTCAAAACTAAAAGTCCAATCGGTTAGATTGTTATCCTCACGGTAGAAAACTGCTGAATTAAGTTGCCAGGTTTGTTCTTGCATTAAATAACCAAGCTCTAGGTTTTTAGTCGTTTCGCGCTCAAGATTGTAATTACTTCTAAATAACCCGCCTTGCTCACTGCCACCAATAGCGGTGTAGCCTGCAACTTGGCTTGCTTGTGCGTAGGATACGTAAAGTGTTTGTTCTGAGCCATCACTGTTTTGAGTGTTTAGTGAAATATCGCCAATGAGCGATAACTCAGAGTCATCTCGATTTGTGTCGTCAAAAGCTGCACCAAGGCGAAGTGTTAATAGCTGGTTTTGTTTAAGGTCGATTTTATACTCAGGTAATACGCTCAGTTTGTAATAAGTGCGTGAGGTAAAATTATTCTCAAGGGTGGTCGACTCTATTTCATCTTCAATGTACTGCGCTGAATAATTTACTGCAAACGCGGTGTTTTGTGCATGGCTTCCTGATATTGCAATCGATTTTACTTTAGTTTCATGAAAGGCTTCAAAGGCGCTTGGATTCTCACGAGAAAATATATAATGATCGTCGTGTTTTCTGTAATAGGCCGACACCTCAAAATGGCTATTATCTGCGTAATTTTGCTGGTGGTTAAGCATGAGTAAACGGGTTTCTAGTTCTTCTGTTTCGTTTACGCCAAATGGAGTGTACATGTTTGGCCAGCCAAAAAACTTGTCTTGTGAGCCATACATTACATCGGTTTGCGAATCCGCACCTATTAACTGTATGCGCGCAGAGGCGCGGTTAAAATCGTGATCGCCGTTTTCTATTGAACCGTCACTTTGTGAATGAGAATATTCGCCCTCAAAGCCCAGTTGCCAATTTTTAGCATCATCAATTTTTGTGCTTATTCCTGCGTAAATACTGTGTAAGTTAAAGTTGTTTGTACCTGTACCAACAGAGACATTGCCGCCAGTTGTTATAGGTTTAAAACCAAACGAAATCGATCCCACTGAGCTATTTATACCGTTTAAGGCATTGTCGGCTCCGGTTAAAATGTAGGGACCCGTTAGCATTTGCGGTGCAATAGGAAGCTCCGCAACATAATGACCTGTTTGAGGGTCGAGTAGGGTCGCACTGCCGACTCTAAACCCTGTGTTTTCGAAAATACCGCCACGAATTGTTACATCAGCTTGCGCTTCTGCCATATTACGTGACTGTAAATCAACGCGTGGGTCGTATTCTAAATTAGAAACGGGGGAGTCAAAGGTGCCAACAGGTAGTTTATTTGCCGTGGCCGATGCCTCAACGGTTATTTGTTCTATTGCTGTTGCGGTGTTGCTTGTAGCTTGCGCATAAGTAAAAGTTGTAACGCTGCACAGCAGTGCAGAAAATATAAAATGCTCAGTGCGATTCATGGTGTATCTCATAATGTGTTAGGGCACTTATAAAAACTATATAAAGCGAGTGGACTAGCTTAATTTAGTCAGTGCGATTTTGTGCGCTATTGTACAGTAATTATAAAAATCTGCATTTGATAATCATTTGTATAATTAACGCGTTACAATACACATGTATTTTTAATTAACTTTATTGAGTTAGATAAACAATGACAGTTCAGCAACACAATACACTTTATTTTGCCGGTGGCTGCTTATGGGGCGTGCAAGAGTTTATGAAGCATTTACCCGGCGTTATAACAACCCAAGCAGGGCGTGCTAACGGTGCAAGTAATACCACGCAAGGAGAATACGATGGCTATGCCGAGTGTGTGAAAGTAACGTTTGACTCAAGTGTTGTTTCACTCAATCAACTGTTTGACTATTTTTTTGAAATTATTGACCCCTATAGTATTAATAAGCAAGGGGCAGATGAAGGCCCTAAATACCGTACGGGCATTTACAGCAAAAGCCAAAACCATTTAAATGTTGCACGCAATTATATAAATAAGCGCAGCGATGCCGATAAGATTGCAGTAAAGGTAGAGCAGTTAACCAATTACGTGCCAAGCGATCCAGAGCATCAAGACCGGTTAACTAACCACCCCGATGATTATTGCCATATACCATTAAATTTATTGTATAAGTATAAATTGTCATAGAATTATACTTGGATTATAGGTCACTCAGGCCTTTCAAAGCGATACAATTTAAATGAGCCAGTTTGAAGTGTTGTACCTTTGTGGTTTGAATACATATAGCCTTTGAGTTCTCGGTTGTCTTTATGAATAATTAGTTTATTTGCGAAGAGTGGATTGCTGGTCGTGATTTCCAGTACGTTGTCTTTTTCTTTAATATCTTGTGGCATAAACGTGGTACTGACTATGCCATCACTTATAAAATAATTGAAATATGACTCTTTATTGGGATGAAATTCAATACTTGCGAGTTTCTGATTGCCGTCTAAATTTAATAATCCTATCCAAAAACCATATAAGCCTGACTTTTCTATTGTTGCTAACTTATCTATTTTAGAGCGGTATTTATCTATAAATGTATGAACGGTAGATTGCCGTTCTTGTTTTTCCAACCGGTAAGTTTTTGACATGACAAAATTATCTTCTGCATTAGAATAAATTTCTAATACCTCAAATGAATTATCTAAAAAACGGCTTAAAATTAATGTAAATTGCAGATGTTCTTTATTAGGGCTAATAAGTGTAATAGTGCAATTAAGGCGACTGCATTTAATATCGTTATTATTAAACGCAATTGATTTATTTCTATGAAATGCACTGGCGATATTTGCAATGATTAAACGGTGTTCTCCGTTTTCTTTTATTTCCAGTACATTGTATTCAAAATTATTTTTGTAAATGCCTTGCCACAAACCCGGAGTTAATTTTAAATTTTCCGCATGTGCGGGGAGCGCAGCAAAAAAAGCGAGTAGAGTGACTGTAAAGTACTTTAAAAATGCCAAGGTATGAGTCCTTTGTTAACAAAAAAGCTCACATTCTGTGAGCTTTTTAAAAACTAACTTTAAACTTACTGCTGCTTTTGCGGCGGGAAGTTACTTAAAATATTTGCGACTGTTTTTTTAATTGACGCTTCGCGTTGCTCTGGCGATTGTTTTTTCTTTAAACGACCTTCTTTAGCACCGCGCCAAATTAACTGATTAGATGCGCTGTCTACAATATCTATAACCAATGTACCCACTTCGTATTCACGCGCTGTTGTATCACGTTGAAAACCAGTACCCCAGTAACCCCAACGGTTACTGTAGCCCGTGTTAAACGTATCTACTTCTAATTCTTTATCTACCGATGCATGGTAGTTAACTAGTACGTCAGCTTGAGCTGGGTCTACTAGTGTCATACCAAGCGTGTTTGTAAGCTCATTATTTACCGCAGTACGTACACGTTTTTCCATTAAGCCATTAATTTGATAATTTGTGGTGTCTTTAGTTAGGCTCGCGTTTTCTACCCACGCAAATGTTTTAAAATTACTAAAGTTAGCAGATCTATCGTAATCCCAATCAGGGGTATGTGTACAGGCAGTAAGTAGTGCTAGTGCTGCAACAATAAGTATATTTTTCATTACGTTTGCTCCAATAAAATGCGTTACCTTAAAATAACACACATCATTTAAATGTATATTATTAAAAGGTCCTAAAAATTAGTTTAGTGTGATGAATATGAATGACTAATTAATGTTAATTCGTCATTCAAAAAAGTTAATGTTCTACTTCTATCCAATCTTTTTCATCTACCCAGTTTTGTGCGCCATCTTTTACCGAACGAATCGGCACAATGTAGTCACAACTTATTTGCGGCTTAACTGAGGCAAATATTGGCACAAAGCCAAAGCTCAGTGCCGTTTCTATAATTGCTTTTTGGTTTTGCGGATCGATATCGGCCGCTTCATCAATATAAATAGGTATACGGTAAAGGTTTTGTTCCTGATCGCTTAATAAGTAACGAATAAACAACATGCCACATAATAACTTAATGGTTATACGTGTTCCGTTTGAGCCGGCTGAGTCTATTTTTTCAAAGTGTTCGGTTTCGCCAGCGCGGTTTACCACTTCAAAACGAATATCGAACAAGTCAGTTAATGTAAGGCCTGCTTTATCTGAGGCAAGTTTTATTAAGTGATCTTTTGCTTCGTTTACCGCGCTTTCGCTGTAAGGTTCTTGGCTCAGTAAATCAAGGGTGTCGCCTTGCTCAAACTGATGCGACGTGCTGATAATGGTATCAATACTATCAACCAGCATTTTGCGTGGTATTACGTTAATTTTAAACGCTTGAAGGTTAGAAATACGGTGCTGGCTTATGCCTTTATTAAAGCTATTCATTTCGCGGCGAAGGCGGTCTAAATCTTCTCGCAAGCCCTTAATCGTGGCAGCTACTTCGGTCAGGGCTACGCGGCCTTGGCGCTCAACCGCATCGCGTTCGTTATCAAGGTTATGAAATGCGCTAATTAACTTTTGGTACTTAGTAAATTCGTCGTTTTCGTTGTCGAACTTAGTAATGCCTGCGTTATACACATGCAAATAGGTATTACGCACGTTTATGTCAAAGTTGCGCAGCTCTTGGCAGTCTTTATTAAAGTGATGTACTAAATCGCTTAAGTTATCAAAGTCGACTGTTATATCAATCATGTACGGGGTTACTTTACCGCTGTATAAATCGAGTATGTGATCAATTCGCTCGCTTTTAACTTGGCGTAGGCGCTCGGTTTGGCGATTAATTTGCTCTTGTTTCGATTTAATTAACGAACGTCTGTCTGCAATTGATCCGCTATTTTTTTGAATGTCTTGCAGGTAGTCGTCGACTTGTTCGCGCTCTGCTAATAATTGCTCTTTTAGCATGGCTTGCGCTTCAACCGACTGCTGCATTACCTCAAATTGCTCTAAGCGTTTTAGGGCGCTCTCAAGGCTCATTAGCTCATCGTAAAGTGCGTCTTTTTCTTTTTGTTTATCGGCTACATTGGCAGCCACTTCGCGCTGTTGTTTAAACTCTTTTAATGCGTGTTCAAGTGCACTCAACTGCGCGGTTAATTGTTCTTTGTTTTCGCCGCTCTGCATTTGCACTGGCGAAAGTTTTTTAAGTTTAATACTTGCACCTGGAAGCGTTAGCACACCGCCTTTAACGTTTTCACTTAATAACGATAAAAACTCCCCAAAGGCGTCTTCATCATCAATGGTTATATCGCCATTACTGGTGGTGGCAAACGAGAGGAGGTCGGGGTTTAAAATGCGTGATACCTCTTCTACTTCTTTAAGCGATAGGTCTTCGCGCATACGGGTGAACAAATTAAACTCAAGGTTTTTAAGCTGTAGTTTTAAGCTTTTAATTTGTTTTTGCGTTTCGCTAATGCGGTAATCAAGCGTGTGTAGGCTTTGCCCTTGTGCGCTGGTTATAGAGTGCGAAAGCGACTCGTAATCGTACTTAAGCTGGCTAAGACTAGTTTTAATTGTGGCTTTATTTACCAGCTCAAACTCGCTTTTAAGGGCGCTGTAATCTAAAAACCATTGTTCAATTTGAGTTTGTTTGCGTTCTATATCGCGCGATTGCTGAAGGTATAGGCTTTGCTTTTGTTCAAACTCGTGTTTTTCGTGTTCTATGTCTTCAAGTGCAACACCTAGCTCATTTAATTGATCTTCTTGATAGGTATCAAAGTCTATTAATGCTTGGTCAATTTTAGGTGCGTAGGCTGCTAACTTACCTTTAAGTACGGTTTGGTTTTCAAGCATTGATTCAAGTGCGCTTATTGGCTCTTGCATTGACTCAAGCGCTTTTAATTCGCGTTTAGCTCGGTTTACTTTATCAAACGAGCGACGCCATACTTCGTAAAAGTCGACCTTAGAGTTTGACATATGTCGCTCAAACACACGCAGCATAAAGCGTTTAACATCGCTTGCGCCTAATTTGTGTAAGTTAAGAATACGCCTAAAAATTTCTTTATAAATGGCAGAGTCTTGCACATTATTAAGCGGGATCATTTTTAAGTTTATGTCGCCGTCAAAGGGTGTTGCGCCGCCGGTAAGTAGGGCGTTTAGCTCTTGTGCTTTTAGCTCAATAGGGTTGTAATTAAGCGACTTTAAATGATTAAACAGCTTAGTAAACTTAATTATGGTATTACCTTGTGTGTATTGCGCTAAATCAAGTTTGCCCTGATAACAAAAGTACTGATGCGCGTAACCGGCTATTTTACCAAGTCCTGCTACACCAATAACAACCGAGCCATGAGGGAGGTTAGCTTCTAGTAAAATGTACGACTGATCTGATGAAAAATAAAACTTACGGGTTTCATCTAAATCGTGCCCGTCCCATTCTGTAAGGCGTAAATCGTTGATAAGCGGAAATTGCAGGGCGTTAATAACAGAGCTTTTACCGGTATTGTTTGGCGCACAAATAGAGCTGCTTTTATCAAGCGGGATCACACATTTTGCATAACCTGCGGTATTAAGTAGGGCGAGTTTACTCAGTCCGTATAAGTTTTTCATTCCTCATCCTCCGTAATGTAGGTTTCTTCGTTTACTTCCATTAATGCATCAATGTAGCGGTGAATTGGCGCTTGTAGCATAAAGCCGCCTTCTACTTCACGGGCCAAACCTAAGCGCACCATGCGCAGGTATACGTCTTTTCGTAAATCTGAGCCCGAAAATATCTCCAGCTGATCAAACAAGTGCTTGTTAATTTGCACTAGTGTTTGCATCAGTTCTAAATCGTTTACTTCATCAAACAGGGCGCGCATTGGGTCTTTACCCGTGTTAGCGTAGTGCTCAATTAAAATGTAAATAGTAAGCGCAACAGCACGGGATATTTTCCCCATGTTTGGCGTACTTTCGTCGCTAGCAAAATAGTAAAAGCCACGGCTATCGTGTTTTAGGTCATGACCTAATGCGGTAAATAGTGCACTGTAAGATTCAATGTGCTGGTCAAGCTCTTGCCACATTACGTTGTCTTGTTCGCAAATGTGGTAACCCGCAGTTAATTTTTTATTGATTGCTTGCAGGTGAGTGAGTTCTTCTAGGTTTATATGTGTCATGGTAATTACTTATCTGCCTCAGTATTTGGCTGAGTTGCTGAATCTGATGCCTGAGAATTAAATGGGTAAAGTGAAAAGTGCTGGCCGGCAATTTTAACTCGGGCTTTTTTATCGCTTTGGCTAATTTCAATGTCGCTATCACTGATTAGTTTTTGATATAAAAATAGCATTTCGTCGGCGTCTAGCTCGGGATAGCTCTCATCTAAAAATTGCAGCAGCGGCTGTGGTTTTTTACGTTTTTTATTAAAGCGTTTTGCAAAGCTTGTTTTTACATCGTTGTAGTCAGGTATATTAGGCGTTATAAAAGCCGGTACGTCTTGTTGCTCTGGGAGCTGGTATTCTTCGTGTTCAAATTCAACCAAACTTGCCATATAGGCAACTATATGGCGCTGCTGGCCAAGCGAATAGCGCTGAGAGTCGGTTACAAAGTTTGGCTGTACAGCACTTAGCATATTGTCTACGCCATTTTTACGTACAAGGCCGAGCACTTTTGCTGCTTGACGGGTAACTAAGTTATTACGGCGCAGCTCTTCGCGCAGTGGCATGAGCATATCGGCGCTTTTACGTAAGCTTTCACGCCCTATTAGGTGCATTTCGAGTATGCGAGTTCGTAATTGCTCTAGCATGCGTTTGTCGGTATATGCTTTACCTGAGCGCTCAATGTATTCTATTTGCTTACTAATTTGCTGCTCTATTATTGTAAAGCAGGCATGAAAATCGCCCCTAATATCGACCATTTCAAGCATCGGCTCTATGTATTCGTCAAATGCTTCGATTACTGCCTTGTAGCGTTTTTGCAGCGATTGCACGCCATGGTCGGATTTAGCTTGCTCTACTATATTTAATATGGCGTTTTCGTTGTGTGAAAAAAGCTTCATTATTTTACGTACCCGATCATCCATAATGCGGCTGTAGCGGCGTAAATCGTCAAAGTCTTCAACGTTTCCTGCGTTATCTAATTTATTACCTAAGCGGGCTAAATCATCAACTAATACGCTAATTTCTTGCGCTAAACCTAAGTGCTCTTCTTGCAGTAAAAAAGTAGCAAAGTCAGCAATGGCACGGTTAATTTCAAGCTGCGACGATTTAGCGAGTGGAATTAAAATATCTTGATTGAGCAAGCGATTGGATTCTTTGTATATGCGCTCGTTCGACCACATAGGCTGTTTTTGTTTTATGGCATTTTGCACGTCTTTTAGGCTAAAGTCGGCCATTTTAAAACGTTTAAATAATAACTCTAAAACCCCCCAATGTTCGCTAAGGGTATTTAGTCGCTTTTTAGCTGGGATCATAAGGTGTTACAACATCCTAGTAATTTATTATTGAGAATTTAGAAGCGTCTCATTATTACGTATTCTAATTAATCTAGCCTGTATATAGTATTCGTTTTTAAGACTATTTAATAATAGTTTTTGCACAGCCGCAGTGCTAACATTCGCGCCGAAAATAGGCACGTTGAGAGGGACTTTACGTGTGTTCTTTAAAACAATATCAAAGGTTATTTAATACCCATGGTTTCCACGATTATTCTAACCCTGATAGCGATCGGATTCATATTGATCGTTATAGAAGATATCATCCATGTAAATAAAGCTAAAACCACTCTTTTTTTTGGCACGCTTTGCTGGATCCTCCTGTTTATTTTCCCCCTGCATGGGCAAAGCCCAGAGCAAGTGCAAGAACTCCTTAACGAAAATATTTTAGAGATAGCATCGCTGTGGTTGTTTTTAATGGCTGCCATGACCTTTGTTGCTTATTTAAACTCAAAGGGGTTTATCGAAAATATTGTACACAGAGTGATGCCAACAAGTATTAGCGAACGCAAGCTGATGTTTTTGGTTGGGGTATTTGCGTTTTTGTTTTCGTCGGTTTCAGACAACGTAACAGCCACGTTAATATCGCTCGCTGTGGTTATGTCGTTAAAACTGCCGCCTAAAAAACTCATAAAATATGCCACGCTCATTGTATTTGGTGTTAACTCCGGCGGTGTGTCGTTAATTACCGGTGACGTTACCACCTTAATGATATTTTTAGATGGAAAAGTAACCATTGCTAACTTATTACTGCTTATTACACCTGCATTTATCAGTGTTATGTTGTTAGCTGCAATGTTAAGTGTTGGCATGAAAGGGGAAGTGACCTTTTCTAAGTCAGGGAAAAAACGCATAGAAAAAACCGATATCACCATTGCAGTTATTTTTGTATCTACAGTTATCAGCATACTCGCGTTGAGTGTTATTTACAGTGTACCGCCTTTATTAACTTTCTTATGTGGTTTATCAATTATGTTTTTAGTGGCGCAATTTTTAATGCGTAAAAAAGACATAAACAAAAATATTATCGACTACGTACGCGACATAGAATACGACACCTTACTGTTTTTCGTTGGGGTTTTATTATTGGTAGGCGCATTAAAAGAGATAGGCATGCTAAGTAAGTTTACCGATCTATACACCGTTATGGCGCCACAATATGCTAACTACTTAATGGGTATTTTATCGGCTGGGGTAGATAACGTGCCGCTTACCGCTGCTTTACTAAAAGCTAATATAGTGATGAGTCAGCAAGATTGGTTGTCGTTTACTTATGCAACCGGTGTTGGCGGGTCAATGCTTATTATTGGATCGGCTGCGGGTATTATTGCCATGAGTAAAGTAAAAGAGCTAACTTTTATGAGTTACTTACGCTTATCGCTGTATTTGTTAGTAAGTTATACCGTTGGCTATGTGGGCGCGTATTACATGGGCGGATTTGTTTAAGTTTTGCTTAACTAACCGAATTAAAACGCTTGACAGCTAGACGGCTAAACGTTAACTTTCAAACCCCACTTTATAGTGGGGTTTTGTTTTATTAGCCATTGGTTAATACAACATTCAGAAGAGGTGCGATACTTAGGTATTTAATGGTAGGTGACGAACGCCCATAACCATTAAAGAGGGAAGTACTCGCCGAGAAAACCAACGTTACGTCGATGTTGTTTTTCGGTTTATGGGGCTGAATCCTCAAAACTGTCACCAATCTAGGTGGAGAGCTTCTGGCAGTGGATTTACCTTCAAGCATTCACTTGCCAAGTTCTTCTTGTTTTATCGCGGTTTGGATACCGCAAAAGGAGACTAAATGACTACCCAATCAGTGCCGCAAACAGTATCGGGCGTTAAATCAGATTACATCGTTGCCAAGTTTGGTGGAACCAGTGTGGCTAACTTTGATGCGATGAGTCGTTGTAGCGAAATTATTGTTGCCGACAAAAGTGTTCGTATTGTTGCTGTGAGCGCCAGTGCCGGCGTAACTAATCATTTGGTTGCACTGTGTAAAAGTGATATTACTAGCGAACAACGCCAAGAAAATATTGACGGTGTACTTGCTATTCAACACGCCATTTTAGATGAATTATCACTTGATGCCGATTTAGCCGTAGGCTTTAACGAAACATTAAAGGCATTTCAAGCACTCGCTCAGCAACAACTGACTACTGCACAACAACACGATGAACTGTTGAGCTTTGGTGAGCGTTTATCGTCGTATTTATTTGCGCAAGTGCTGCGTTTAAAAGGATTAAATGCCGATCGCTTTGATGTACGCCAAGTCCTTAAAACAGATAGTCAGTTTGGAAAAGCAACGCCAAATGTAAGCGCAACAGCACAAGCTGCAAAAGAATATTTAATTCCACTACTAGATGAACAAGTTATTGTAACCCAAGGTTTTGTTGGCAGTGACGAATTTGGACAAACAACAACGCTTGGCCGTGGTGGGTCTGACTACAGTGCCGCTTTACTTGCTGAGGCAATAAACGCCAAAAGCGTACATATTTGGACTGATGTTGTGGGTATTTTTAGTACCGATCCGCGATTATGTGTAAAGGCATCGCCCATTGCTCGTTTAAGCTTTGATGAAGCCGCTGAAATGGCTACCTTTGGTGCAAAGGTATTGCATCCAGCTACTATTTTACCCGCTAGCCGAAGTCATATTAATGTGTTTGTTGGTTCAAGCCGCGAGCCTGAACGCGGTGGTACGTGGATAGAGCGTGAAAAATCGCAGCAGCCAGGAATTCGCGCGGTAACCCAGCGTAAAAATCAAATTTTGCTTACCCTTAAAAGCCCTGAAATGTTATTGGCTAGCGGCTTTTTAGCCCGTGTATTTACTATTTTAAGCGAGTTTAATATATCGGTTGATTTGGTAACTACGTCTGAAATTAGTGTCGCAATAACGCTTGATAATGCGCCTAACGCGTCGCGCCCAGAGCTCGACCAAGCGTGTTTAGATAAGCTTGCTGAATTTTGCCATGTATCGGTTGAAAATAATTTAACACTCGTGGCACTTATTGGTTCAGAAATTCAACTTCGCCAACACGAAATGAACTTAATGCAGGTATTAAGTGACTTTAATATTCGCTTAATTTGTCATGGTGCAAGTAAGCACAACCTATGCTTTTTAGTCGAGCAAAGTGAATCTGATAATGTGGTTCAGGCAATCCATAGCCGGTTATTAGAGGCTTAACTAGTAAGCGACTTATCGGTTAATAAAAAGCATCGCCAGTCGGTGCTTTTTTTATGAACTAAGGTTAAATCAAAAGCTTCTGTTTGCGTGCTAACAACTTGGCTGCTTGAAGCAAGGTTTGCTACCGCAAGTTCGGTAAACACATTGGGACTAAGTAATTTCGCAATAGGGCGGCTAGTTGCTTTAGCTAATGATTCTTTCAATGTCCATATTCTAAAAAAGGTGTTGGCCTGGCTTTGCGTATTAGGTTGAGACGTAATTAATGTCACTTCGTCTGTGTGGTAAAAATGCTTGGCTAGTTTTTCAAACGGGCGCGTTAAGCTTATTTTTTCAAGGTCGAAGCCAAACGCCTCGCTTTCTAAATTTAAAGCAACCCCTACAAAACCATGAGAATGCGATATGCACGTATTAATAACGCAATCGTTAATATGTAACTCTAACTTAGCCGTAGTGTGGTTAAAGTTTGTAGTAATTGTGTTTAGCGCCACATTTGCAAATTCAGGGTGGGTGGATTTTACAAGCAATTTTAAAAGTAAACGGCTTGCTACATATTCTTTTTTAGCTATTTGGTTTTTACGGCGGTTAATAACATTTAATTCAAATTCGCTGAGTAAGCTCGCCAAGTTGTAATCAGCCAAATTAAGAGTATTAGCGTTGAACAACAAAACGGTACTTTTGCCTTTAGGTAAATTGGCAAAATCTGTTGGCGTTATGGTTAAGGCGTTATTAAAAAAATGTGCGGTCATATCAGCTCAAAAAGTAAAAAGTCGTTGTTATTGTGAGCAGTTAACGCGACAAACAAAGGCTGAATACAATTTTATTACTCAGCTGGCATTAAATATGGTTTAATTCACAACAATCAAAATAATAACAGATTTGTAGATGTATGGCACAAATGCGTGATGGGTTTCAAAGCCGACTTGGTTTTGTTTTAGCCGCTGCTGGCGCGGCAGTGGGTTTGGGTAATATTTGGGGATTTCCTACACAAGCTGCTAATCATGGCGGTGGAGCATTTTTACTCGTCTATTTTCTGGTTATCTTTTTATTGGCGTTACCGGCGCTATATACCGAGCTTTATTTAGGCCATAACGCACAAGCAAACCCGGTAAAAGCGCTGGGTAACGCATGGCAAGATAGCAACCGTAAAATAGGCGCAGCTGCGGGCTATATTGGCCTTGCGGGTGCAGTGGTTATGTTGAGCTTTTATTCAATTGTGGCAGGCTGGATGCTGTCGTACGCAATTGAGCCAGTTACAACGTTTGTTGGTTTGCACAGTGTGAGTGAGTTTTTACACAGTGACTCGCAAGCCCGTAATTTTGTATTTACACCATTAATGCTTATTTTAACGGCCTGCATTATTTTAAAAGGGGTTAAATCGGGTATTGAAACCTGGTCGCGCCGACTTATGCCTATGCTATTGGTGTTACTTGTTGCGCTAATTGCTTATATAGCCACTTTGGATGGCGCAAGCGAAGGCTTTGTAGCGTATTTAATGCCTAACTTTAGCCAAATACTCGATCCAAATTTAATTATTGCCGCTATGGGACAAGCGTTCTTTTCGTTGTCGTTAGGGGTGGGTTGTATGATGATTTACGGCTCGTATTTACAGCCTGATGCCAATTTACCAAAACTAACGGCAAGTGTTGCATTACTTGATACGAGCGTTGCATTTTTAGCTGGTTTACTCATTATTCCGGCTATTTATGTTGCACAGCATAATGGTGTTGAGGTATTTAGTGGCGGTAAATTAATAGGTGAAGGACAGCTTATATTTGCCATTTTACCTGAGCTATTTAATACCATGGGAGAAATAGGGTTACTGGTTGGTTTATTGTTTTTTGTATTGATGTCGATAGCGTCTGTGACCTCGACTATTTCGTCTACTGAAATTCCGGTTGCGTTTTTAGTTGAAAACCACAATGTAAACCGCACTAAAGCCACGTGGTTGGTAAGCTTAGTGGTTTTAATATGTGCGAGTGCAATTATAGTAAACTTCGATTGGTTATTTGGTTTAGTTATTATGGTGTTTACTCAGTACCAACTCCCATTAATGGGGTTATTTTATTTTATAACGGTTGGCTGGATGTTCAAACGAGGTAATAAGTTACACCAAGCCAGCACCGGCGCGCATTTTTGGTTTGCCCAGTATATTCGTTTTGTATGCCCAATTTTAATGACCTTGGTGTTTGCAAACGTCGCGTTTGGTTAATAACTTAATGCAACGAGACTAAAAAGCCTCCGTCGGGGGCTTTTTGCATTTTAAAATGCTGATCGTGATATTTAAAATATTGATATAGCTTATTTACGCCTAGCTGCTTTTTTGTAATGTTGAATATTCGATGAAGATAGGTACCCACATCCACTGTTTCAGAGAGTCCAGTTTTTGCATGTTGTGTGTTCTCAACGGCTTCTTTCACCAGTGCTAAATGGTAGGTATCAACAGAGGTAATACTTTTATTTTTTACTTTAGGTATGGTGTTTTGTTTACCTAAAATATAAAAATCATCAAAATAGTGTTTAGCGCTCGCTGTATTATTACCAAACCCTATTACTTTTTTACCATTTCGTCTTAAAAAGTGCACTAGCGCAGCAAAGTCAGAGTCAGATGAAGCTATTGCAAAAGTGTCAATCGGCGAGACATACAATGACTCCATAACCCCGACAGTTAACGCAATATCGGCAGCATTACTTTTCGATTTTACAAGTTTTTCTTGGTACACCATTTCTATAGCAAAGCGCGAACATATATTAACCCAAGGCTTTAGTTGTACAGCCCCAAAGTTGCCATATGCTTTTTTGACCTCAATATGTTCAAACTTAGCGATTATTTGCTCTATATATTTATGGCTTATATTTTCTGCATCTATGAATAACGCTGTTTTTTCCATTTAAACACCTGCTAAAAAAGCCATTAAATATAGCTAATTGATACCACTGCAATGCATATTTTGGCAAGTGTAAATGGCTATAAATGTTAATTTTTAAAAATGGAGTTAGTAAGCGGTTTACTCTGTTCAACTTCAAGAGCATTTGTAATGGTGGTGTTTGCTATTTCGGTGAGCGCTTCTTGAGTAAAAAAGCCTTGATGCCCGGTGATCAGAACATTTTTAAAACCAACTAAACGAGAAAATATATCGTCTTGGTTTATTTCGTCGCTGTGGTTTTTAAAAAACAGTTCGGATTCTTGCTCGTATACATCTAGTCCTAAGTAACCTAGTTTTTGTGTTTTAAGTGCTTGTATGCAGGCTTTGCTGTCGAGTAATGCACCACGTGAGGTGTTGATAAGCATAACGCCGGGCTTCATATTAGCGAAAGCATGTTCATCGATTAAATGATGGGTTTGCTCGTTTAGTGGGCAATGCAGCGAAATAATATCGCTTTGGGTAAGTAACGTGTTTAGGTCGGTAATGGAGTAGTTACCCGGTATTGCATTTGGGTCGGACACTAAAACGTTTGCGCCAAATCCATTGAGTATATTACACAGTGCTAAGCCAATTTTTCCGCACCCAATAATGCCCACTGTTTTGTTGTGCAAGTTAAAGCCAAGTAACCCGTTTAGATCAAAGTTGTCTTCGCGCACGCGGTTGTAGGCTTTATGTGTTTTTCGGCTCAGTGTAAGCATAAGCGCAATACAATGCTCAGCTACGGCTTCTGGACTGTATGCTGGTACACGCAAAACATGAATGTTATGTGCTTTTGCCGCATCTAAATCAACATTATTAAAACCGGCACAGCGCAGTAATATAGTATTTACACCTTGAGCTGCTAATATCTTTATAACTTGAGCATTAACTGTATCGTTTACAAATACACACACTGCATTGTAATTGCTTGCTAACACCGCAGTTTGCTCGTTAAGCGATTGCTCAAAATAGGTTATTGCTAAGTTATTATTAGTTGCAATACTCTGATCAAAAAAAGGTTTTTCGTACTTTTGCGCGCTAAAAAAAGCAATGTTCATGGTGTGGCTCCAACAATTTGGTGCGTTTAAAATAGTTAACCTGTTTAAATTAAACTACGTTACTGCCATGTGCTCAAGTAGCGATTACTTTTTATTTACAGCGCTGTGCGCCTATTTAAAGCAGACATAATGGGTGTTGCTTTTATGTCACTTGATTCAACGGTTTTCTGTAGGTGTGTTTCGATAACCTGTTTAAGTGTTTCAGGTTTAGTACGCGGTGCATAGCGTGCGACTAATTGCCCCTGTGAGTTAATTAAAAATTTTGTGAAATTCCATTTCACTGCACGGTTTTGTGAAATACCACGGGTATGGCATTTTAAATAGCTAAATAAAGGGTGAGCGTCTGGGCCATTGACCATAACTTTACCAAATACTTTAAACGAAACACCAAACTGCATTTGGTAAAAATCTCTGATAGCCAAATTATCAAGTGGCTCGTTTTGCCCAAACTGGTTACATGGGAATGCAAGTACCGTAAAGCCACGATGCTTGTATTCTTGGTACAGCTTTTCGAGAGCATTTAATTGCATTGAAAAACTACATTTACTGGCTGTATTGACAATGAGTACGGTTTTGCCTTTTAACTCGCTTAAAGAAAAATTCTCACTGTTATAAAGTGGTGCATTAAACTGATAAATACTATCCATTGGTTACCTACTTAATTTCCAATTGGTGGAAATTTTATAAAGACTTTCATTCGCTTTTTTGTTGGCCGGTTGACATAATCGAGACCTAGTTTCTAAGTTAGCAGTTAAATAGGTCATTTTTATGTCAATGAAAGTCGCATTTATAGGTTTAGGCGTAATGGGTTACCCAATGGCGGGGCATTTAGCCAATAAAGGGCATAGCGTATGTGTATTTAATCGTACGCAATCAAAGGCGCAAAGTTGGGCTGAACAATACAAAGGAAGCGTTGCAGATACCCCACGCGAAGCTGCTCAAGGCGCTGATATTGTATTTATGTGTGTGGGTAACGACGACGATTTACGTTCTGTAGTTTATGGTGACAATGGCGTTTTGGCGGGTATGTTACCGCATACCATATTAGTTGATCACACAACAACCTCTGCAGAAGTTGCCCGCGAAGTAGCTGCAAAAGCGGCGCTGCAAAATATTGACTTTATCGATGCGCCAGTGTCTGGCGGACAAGCCGGTGCAGAAAATGGCGTTTTAACGGTAATGGCTGGTGGCAATGAAGCTGTATTTGCAAAAGTACAGCCTGTAATGGCGGCGTTTAGCCGTTTCAGCCAATTGTTAGGCAGTGTAGGCTCGGGCCAGCTTTGTAAAATGGTTAATCAAATTTGTATTGCCGGCGTAGTGCAAGGTTTAGCCGAGGGCTTACATTTTGCTAAGCAAGCAGGGCTTGATGGTGAAAAAGTAATTGAAACCATTTCTAAAGGTGCTGCAGGGTCGTGGCAAATGGAAAACCGTTACAAAACAATGTGGGCAGGCGAATACGAGTTTGGCTTTGCGGTAGATTGGATGCGCAAAGATTTAGGCATTGCGCTTGATGAGGCTAAAAACAACGGCGCAACGTTACCAATGACTGCAACGGTCGATCAATATTACGCTGATGTGCAAGCGCTTGGCGGCGGCCGATACGACACTTCAAGCCTACTTGCACGAATAGAGGCGCTGCATAAAAAATAATGTAATTAAAGTGAATGATTCACAAAGAGAATATGAGGCGCTGCGCTTTTAGAGGAAGTGATTAGGCAAAGTTATTATTGGCTTATGTTTTATCATTTACTCCTCATTATCTTTTCTTTGTGGGTTGTGTTTTATTTTAGCAATTAAAAGCTTCGCTTTTCACGTGAGCAATCTTTACGCCTACCGCGCTGGTTTAGATGTGGGTTTACTTGTGGACGCGAAGCTTGCGTGATGGGCAAAGCCCGTAAAGTGATTTATTTACGAAGAGGGTAAGAGGCGCTGCGCTTTTAGAGGGAAAGATTAATTAAAAGCTGTTTGTGGCTTATGTTTGCTCATTTACTCCTCATTTATTCCTCTTTGTGCAAATGTTTTTATCTTAAAAGCTACGCTTTTCACGTGAGCAAGCTCTACGTCTACCGCGATGGTGTAGATATGGGTTTTACTTGTAGACGCGAAGCTTGCTTGCGTGATGGGCGAAGCCCATAATAATTTAAACAAAAACGCGACGCTTTAGTAATTAAAGCGTCGCGTTTTTATATGCGCTATATAAATAAATTTAAAGCAAATTACATGCTCTGCGCGTAGTTATATAGCGCCTTTAAAATGGTGAGGTTCTTTTCGCTGTCGTCGTGTTCATGGGCCAAGTTTTCAAGGGTGATCATAAAATCTTGTGCGCTAATTGAGGGTTGATCTTCCCCGTGCATTAACTTGTTTTGGCAATACTGGCGCCATTGATCAAGCTCTTGCTGGTTGAGCGTTTCTGGCCAGTTTCGTGCGCGGTATCTAAACAGTAATGTATTGAATTTTTTATCTTCAAAATCTAAATTTAAGCCTGCTAGTTCATCTGGCTTAGCATCGCGAATAATCGCAAATTTAGCTTTATCGGCGTGGCTTGTAAAGCCATCGTAAAGTAAGTAATCAACGTTAGTGGTCGCGCTGTAATCGCCTTTTTCGTTAAACACCTCGGTGACTTTATCGCGAAGCTCGGTATTGGCTTTTAAAATAGCTAAATTAGCCAGGCATTGCTCGCGGTCAATGCCTAAACGGGCTGCGTTTTCAGGTAATAACGTTTTAGCAGGCGCTAAAATAGGGCACTTGTTTAAATGCACCAGTTTTAAGCCAACAGGTAAGTCACCCTCGACTAAATCAACGCGTTTTGTGTATAAACGTTTACGTAACTCTTCTACGTTTAAATCAAGCAATACTTGCGGGTTTTGGGTTAAATCAAAACATATAACGGCGTTTTTATTTACCGGATGAAAGCTCATAGGCGCCACCCACGTTGTACAACCTTGCGTTGCAGGAATACGCGATGATGTGTGTACCAGCGGCGTCATGTTAAATACATCAACCAACTCGCCAAGCGCTTTTTTATTCCGCAGCCCAAAAAAGAAGTTATAGAGCTTAGGCTGTTTTTCTTTTATTAGCTTAGCCAGTGCAATAGTGGCTGTCACATCGCTTAGCGCATCGTGCGCAGCGGCGTGTTCAATGCCATTAGCTACCGTTAAGTGCTCTAGTTTAAAGCTCGGGCTGCCGTCTTCTTTTAGCGGCCATTCAATACCCTCAGGGCGTAGCGCATAGCAAGCACGTACTAAATCAATAATATCCCAGCGGCTATTATTGTTTTTATATTCACGCTCGTACGGGTCGTAAAAGTTACGATAAAAGCTATAACGGCTAACTTCGTCATCAAACCGAATACTGTTATAACCAGCCACACAGGTGTTTGGCATACTAAATTCGGCATGAACTTTTGCTATAAACTCAGCCTCAACCAAGCCTTTTTTCATCGCCACTTGTGGCGTAATACCGGTAATTAAACATGCCTCAGGGTGGGGTAAGTAATCCGCTTGCGGCTTACAATATTCAATAAGCGGCTCGCCAATAATGTTTAAATCAAGATCGGTACGAATACCTGCAAACTGGCTCGGCTTATCTTTTTGAGGGCTCGCCCCCCAAGTTTCATAATCGTGCCAATAGATTGTTGCTTGATTTTGCTCTTGATATGCCATAGTAAACCCTGAGTAGTTAACTTAAAAACGCCTAAATATGCGCCAAGTTACTAAAATAATGAATTATTTAGATTATGGCATATGGGCGAGGGAGTTTATAGGGACCTTAATTTAAACTTTAGAAATTTTAACTATTGCCGCTGGAAGTCATATTTAATATCGCATAAGGTGTTTTTTAAATTAACTTAAGAAAAAAATATGATGAGAATACTTTTTACCGCAATCATTTTTTATTCGCTTTTCATCCCACACGGTTTAATGGCCAGTACGGCTATGGTTCAAATAAATGGCTTTGACGTTGAATACGAATTAGCAGGTGAAGGTAAACATACTATTTTACTTGAAGCGGGTGGTTCTGCTGGTTTAAGTGATTGGGACCCGGTTTTTGAATCACTTACCAAGCACGGTAAAGTTATACGGTATTCTCGTATTGGTAATGGTGGCTCTGCACAAATAAAGAGAAACTATAGCTCAGAAGAATACGCTGCTGAAGTTGTGTTATTACTCAAAGCACTGAAAGTAGAAGAGCCTGTTGTATACGTTGCCCATTCTTATGGTGCTTATATTGCGCGTGTATTTGCTGCAAAATACCCTAATCAGATTAAAGAGTTAATGTTAATTGAGCATGCATCAGAGCACGATGTAGATATTATGCGCGCAATTGATTTGCCCCGCGCTGAAAAAGAAATTGCTGCAATAAAGCTCGATGATATGAAAAATGGCATGTCGAATCAGTATTTAGATTTTTGGGCAAAACGCCCGCTACCTGATTACCCTCAAATTGCTGATATCCCCGTGACTGTTATCGCCTCCGTTAAAAAGTATAAAAAGCCATCTGTATTATTTTTTACCGACAAAGCGCGTGAAATGTGGGGCGACTTACATTCAAAGTGGGCTAATGCCTTTCCTCAAGGTGAAATAGTAATAACAAATAAAAGCTATCACTATCCACAAAGTGATGAGCCAGAAATGGTTGTAACCCAAATAGTTAAGTTACTTGAACGCACTCAATAAGTTTAAATTTTTGGTTGTTTTGATAAATATCAATTTTCGAAATTAATGGTCGGCATTAGACTAAAGTCTATAAGTTAGATTTCTTCACTTATTAGGTTTGTTTTTATCGTTTGTCGTTTTTATGGGAATTCTCTAAAGTTCAGTTGTCGGCAACAAGCACGACTTAACCAAACAGGATTATGACCATGAAAACTTTTATCAAAACTATCGCTCTTAGCTCTTTACTTACTTGTTCAGCTGTTGCAATGGCTGATCAAAGTGATTACAAATTAATGGTTATTGAAACTGCAACAGCGTCGCAGCCACTTGAGCAATCTTTTAACAGCTGTGCACTTAATGTTAAGTCAAAAAACTATGCACAAGCTGAAGAAGTTTGTACTAAAGCAATTGCGCTTTTAAAGGATGCTGACGCACCACGTTTTAAAGTACGCCAGCTTACTTCATACGCACTAAGTAACCGTGGTGTAGCGCGTTTGAAATCTAATAACGAAACAGCTGCATTAGCCGATTTGTACGAAGCTAACCAAATGTCTAACAGCACTATGGTATCGCACAACTTAAATCGCGCTAAAGAAGAGCTTTCTTTATAAGCTTTTAGCGAGCACATTTTAAAAAAAAGCCCCAGCTAGGTTTAACCTGCTGGGGTTTTTTTGTATCAGCATTATTGTAGTTTGTACGATTACGTTCTTATTGCTAAGAGTAATCGCATTACCCATAGTTTATTAAATGTAAGTACCTAAAAAAGTTGGTATATTTATAATGACGTTAGACTAAAGTCTATAGGTTAATTTTATTCACTTATTGAGTTTGTTTTTATCGTTTGTGAGGTTTGAGCTTTTACTCTAAAGTTAAGTTGTCGGCAACAAGCACGACTCACTTAATTAGGAAAGGCAAACCATGAAACGTACACTTTTAAAAACCATCGCTCTTGGCTCATTATTAACTTGCTCTGCAGCTGTAATGGCTGATTCAAGTGACTATAAATTAATGGTTATTGAAGCGCAAACTGCGCCGCAGCCACTTGAGCAATCGTTTAACAACTGCGCACTGAATGTTAAGTCAAAAAACTATTCACAGGCTGAAGCTATTTGTACTAAAGCTATCGCACTTTTAAAAGATGCAGATGCACCTCGATTTAAAGTACGCCAGTTGACTTCATTCGCGTTAAGCAACCGCGGTATAGCGCGTTTAAAAGCGAACAACGAAACAGCTGGTCTTGCTGATTTATACGAAGCTAAATCAATGTCTAACAGTACAATGGTGTCGCACAATTTAACACGTGCTAAAGAAGAGCTTTCTTTATAATAAGTATTATCATAGAGAAAAAGCCGATGTGAGAGTGATCTTGCATCGGCTTTTTTGTGTTTACTGTTTTTTAAAGTGCTCATTACCTATTCATCATTGCGGGTTAATAATACATTTAATTGTTTAACTCAAAGCAGAGTCCTATTTTGAAGCCCATAAAAATATTACTACTCACCTTAGTCATTATTATATTAACCCTAGTACTCGCCGTGTTTGCTTTGCCTGAAAAAATAGCTAATCCCGTATTGGGGGCAACACTCAACGATTGGAATCATACTACTTTTTGGTATGAGCCATGGGGTAAGTCAGGGGTTCATAAAGGTATTGATATTTTTGGTAAGAAAAATACGCATGTTGTTGCACCCGTTAACGGGCTTGTTGTGTTTAGTGGAGAGCTTAAAAGAGGCGGTAAGGTGGTTGTTATACTTGGGCCTAAATGGCGAATTCATTATTTAGCACATTTAAGTAACTACACTGTAAGTGAAGGTGACGTTGTAAAGCTAAATGAAAATATTGGCTTACTGGGTAGCACAGGAAATGCAGTAGGTAAGCCACCTCATGTTCATTATTCAATTGTGTCTTTATTTCCACTACCTTGGCTTGCAACAAGTGAAAGCCAAGGTTGGAAAAGAATGTTTTATATCAACCCACATACAAAACTGATTAGTCGGTAATGGGCAGTGGCAAGTCACCGCGCTAAATGTTAGTTATTGAATAGCGACGGCAAGCTGGTGGTAAAGGCCAATACCTACTATTACATTGAACGGAAAAGTAACACCCAGCGAGCTAAGCATGGCAAGGCCTATATCGGCTTTGGGAATAGCGGCTTTGATTGCTGCAGGTGCAGCAATGTAAGAGGCACTGGCTACTAGGCTACCTAGTATAACCACTGAACCAAGTTCTAATCCTAATACAGTACCTACGCCCACACCTACTGTGCCTAAACATAACGGGGTAATAATAGCAAAAGTCGCTAATTTCCAATGTTGCCATGGGAAAGGGCGCAGTGTTTGTGCAGCAACTAATCCCATTTCTAGTAAAAATAAAGCGAGCACTACTTTAAAACTGCTTGTTAATAAGCTGGTAACCTGGCTGCCTTGCGATGTGCCGTACATCATGCCAATAATTACACCACCCACTAATAAAATAACACTTTTGTTAGTGAGGGTTTCGTGCCAGAGCGCTTTTAATGAGAGAGTACGTGTTTGGCCTGTTTCTTTATCAAGCTTGCGGTAAAGCAATAAGCCAACAATAATAGCGGGAAGCTCTAGCATAACTAAATAGAGCGTTACTTCAGCGCCAACGGCTAAATTTGCAGATTCGGCATACGCCAATGCAACTGCGAACGTACCTGCACTCACCGAACCATAATGCGCCGCAATACTGGCGCTGTTAGCCACCGATAATTTAATAACATATTTTAAAATGGGGTACAGCATTAGCGGAATAAGTGCACCTAATAGCATCACTGTGCCCATTTCTGGTAGTAGTTGCCAGCTTAAATTGCCGTGAAGTACCATGCCGCCTTTTAAACCAATAGTTAGCATGAGTAATAAGCTTAGTGTTTCATAGGTTGCTTTAGGGATGGTTAAATCAGAGCGTAATATTCCCGCTACTAACCCTAAAATAAAAAACATAACAACTATATCAGGCACAACTTTTCCTTTTAAATATTAAATTAAGTAGCGCTATTGTATTTAAAACTTTGTATAGTAAATAATAAAATAAATACTAGTTAGGTATAGGTAATTATCTATAGGTGGTAATTGTGGATTTACGACATATTTCATTTAGGTTGCTCGAAGTGTTTATGAGTGTAGTAAAAACAGGCTCAATTAGTGAAACCGCGAGGCGATTGCACTTAACTCAGCCCACTGTATCGCTGCAAATTAAACGCTTACAAGAAGCCGTAGCTGAGCCGTTAATGGTTATGCATCACCAAAAAATGCATGTGACCGAAGCTGGACTTGAGCTATATAAAACGTGTCAGCAAGTATTTGGCCATTTTGAAGATTACCAAGACTTTTTAACAGAACTAAATGGTGGTGAGCGAGGTAGGTGTAAAATAGCCATGGTCAATACCGCACAGTATATTTTGCCTAAGTTATTGGGACCTTATAGTAATTTACACCCGCATGTAGAGCTTCCACTTGAAATTGGTAACCGTGCAGCAGTGCTAAACCGATTTGAGCGTGGTGAAGACGATATTTACGTATTCAGCCATCCTCCATCGCTTGAACATGCGCAAGCTGCACGTTTTTTACATAATCCGCTTGAGTTTATTGTGCCGGTTAATCATCCGCTTGCACAAGTAGAGTCAGTAAAGCTCAGCGACTTAATGCAGTACCGATTTTTATTACGTGAAAATGGCTCGGCAACGCGCATGTTATTTGAAAGCGAGCTACAAAGCCGTGGTTTAGTACTGAGTGATTCAGTGCAAATGGCCAGCAACGAAGCAATTAGAGTTGCGGTGTCGTCGGGTATGGGAATAGCCGTTTTATCTCGCCATGTACTCGCAAAAGACGATGCAAGCTTTAAGGTATTAACTGTTACCGATACTCATTTAGCTAGCCATTGGTATTTTGTTATGCGAACCGACAGGCATATATCGCATGCTGCGCGAAACTTTTTAAAATTTGCACAGCAACATTTAGAGCAATACCTCGATTCGCAGTGGGTACGAAACGAGTTAGAAAATTTGCAACTAAATTAATTTATATCCGGGGTTGAGTCTCTTAAAATTAGCTTAGGCTCAAACACCTGAGTAACCTTTATGCCGCTTTTTTGATAAATATCTTTAAGCACTAAATTTGCTGCTGCACGGCCCATTTCGGGTACTGGGTTATCTATTGTGGTAAGCGTAGGGTAAAGGTAATTGGTAAAAATAACGTTATCAAACCCGATTATTGCTAAATCTTTAGGTAAATTAAAGCCATGCTCGCGGGCGTATTTCATTGCACCTGATGCCATTTCGTCATTGGCACACACAAGAGCCGTAATTTGCGCTTTATGTTGAATAAAATGACGCAGGCCATCGCTGCCACCGGTTTCTTTAAAGTCGCCCACATAATATAAGCTTTCGTCAAAGGTGAGGTTATATTCTGCAAGCGCCTTTTTGTGACCTTTTAAACGATCAGAGGCATCTTCTTTAAACTGTGGACCGGCAATATAAGCAATCTGTTTATGCCCTTTGTTAATCATAGCTTTTGTTGCAAGGTAGCCACCCATAACATTATCGAGACTAATGCAGTTTTGCTCTATTTCTTTAACGTAGCGACTCATTAAATAAATAGGGGTTTTACCTTTACTGAGTTCAATTAAATACTCGTTAGATACCGCTTCTACGTGAGCAATAATGGCGTCGCAATTACGGCTAATTAAAAATTCAAAACCGTTTTTTTCTTTTTTTTCATCACTGTGGCCGGGGGTAATAATCACGTGTTTACCCGCTATGCGTAATTGCTCTTCAATGGCTGACATCATTTGTCCAAAAAACGGGCCGTCTAACTCAGACACTAAAATGCCTACACTGTTAGTACGGCTCGATGCTAAAGAGCGTGCAATAGAGCTTGGCTGATAGCCTAGCTCTTTCATGGCTTCCAGCACCTTTTTTTTAGTTTTTTTACTTACGTAGTCGTTGTCGTTAAGCACCCTAGATACAGTTGATAAAGACACACCTGCCATTTCTGATACTTGATAAATAGTCGCCATTTATATCCTAGCTTGTACGCATTTGTTTTAAATGAAATTTATAAAACATAAATTGTGATTAAAGGTTAATTTACACATTACTGCGCCTAATTGCTAAATCTTCTGTTATTTTTTGGGTTATTGCAGGTGTAAGCGGATAAATAAGCATCAACGCGGCACCTAAAAAAGCAAAAGCAGCAGGGATCCAGCTCATTAGTAACTGCATAGCGGGTAGGGCTTGGTTAATTGTAAGCTCATCCATACCGTTATAGCCATAGCCTGCAAGTACCACTAATACAAGTGCACCGGCAAAACCACCACCCGTTTTTTGCACAAAGGTACCTGCTGAATAAATAAGCCCAGTAGCACGGCGTTTATTTTTCCACTCTGAGTAGTCGGCAGAATCTCCCAGCATGCTAAAAAACAAAGTGGGCATCATAGCGGCAAAAAACTCAGCCGCGCAGCCAAACGTAAATACAGCGACAATATTATTGCTAGGCACCCAATAAAATGCAGTGGTTAGTAAGCCGCTTAGCAATAAAGATGCAATAAATAAATTGCGTTTGCCCATAATTTCAGCCAGCTTGCCTGTAGCAAGTGCACCAAAAATAGAGACTATTAATAAGGCAATAAAGTATTGGCCAGCCATGAGTTCATCAGCAACGTGGTACTTGAAGTAATAAGCAATAACACCGTATTTTATACCGTTAAACATCATGGTTAAAAAGCCAATACCCAATAAAACTAACCACGGTTTATTTGTTAGTAAATCGACCATATCGCGCTGCGAACCGGTTAGGTTTTGTTTATTAAGTAGTTTTTTTATAACAATAGTCATTGCCACCATAATTAAAGCAAAAAATAATCCGCTGTATAAATCGCGATAATAAAAAAACAGCGTTGTTGATAACAAAGGTAATATTATAAATGGCAGGTTTTTAGTTAAATCATATAGTTCAGATTTTAAACACCCTTGCTCTGAAGCTGGCGCTATTACACGCTCTTTAGTGCTTACAAAGGTAATACCCATAAGTGCAATAAGTAAACTTGCGAATAAGTACATAGTGAGTTGGTAGCCTTTGGCGTCATTACCGCCTCCAAAATAAGCGACAAGTTCCGGTAAAAAGCCCATTACTAATAATCCTCCACCAAAAGCGCCAGCAAATCTAAATCCTGATAGCTTGGTGCGTTCAGTATCGTTAGGGGTCATTACACCCATAAGTGCAGAGTAGGGTACGTTACTGACTGTATAAGCAAGTGTTAAACCAATATAAGTAACGTAGGCATAAATGAGTTTATTAGTTTCGCTAAAATTAGGTGTAGTAAAACATAGCACCATAAACAAACCCAAAAAGGGGGCAGAGTAGAGTATCCATGGCCTAAATTTTCCAAAGCGTGACTGCGTTCTATCGGCAATCATGCCCATAATTATATCGGTTACACCATCAGATAATCTAACCACTAAAAACAGCATAGCGGCCGCTGCAGCCGATATGCCAAAGGTGTCGGTATAAAATACCGCTAAATAGGCCAATGCGCCGCGCCATACTAAATTAGCACCCGCGTCACCCATGGCATAACCGACTTTTTCGTATAAAGGGAGTTTGTTCACAGTGTGTGTTCTTATTGTTATAAGCCGATAATTTATCGGCTTGTTATGAGTTTAGTGTACGCTTTACCACTGGCTTTAACAGTTCGTTTTTGTGTGTTGTAGTCTACGTGTACTATACCAAAGCGTTTTAAATACCCTTCTGCCCATTCAAAATTATCCATAAGACTCCACGCAAAGTAACCATTTACTTTAACGCCCTGTACTGTTGCATTATGTAGAGCGTTTAAATGTTCGTGATAGTAGTCAATACGATCGGTGTCTTTTACTTCACCGTTTTTTAATTCGTCAGCCATTGCTGCGCCGTTTTCGGTAATATAAATAGGCGGTAGGGTGTATTTTTCGTTTAACGATACAAGTAATTCTGTCAGTGCTTTAGGGTAAATTTCCCAGCCAATATCGGTCATTGGTGCTTTGTGTGGCAGTTCATGATAAAAATCTGTTTTACTTGCTTGATAATGCATGCGGGTATAAAAATTAACGCCTAAATAATCAAGTGGCTGTGCAATAATCTCCATATCGCCTTGTAAAATATCAGGGCGCTGGGCTTTAGGTAATTGGTTAATAATATCAGGATATTGACCTTGCATTACTGGCTGCATATACCATTGATTTATGTAGTCATCAGCAAATGCAGTGGCGTTTAAATCTTCTTCGCAACGGGTAACTGGGTAGCAAGGTGTAAAGTTAAGCACAATACCGTTGAGTGAATTAGGGCTATTTTTAGCAAGTACTTGCATCGCTAATCCGTGGCCAAGTAGTAAATGATGGGCAGCTTTTCTCCCGTATTCTCGCCCTACAATACCGGGGGCATGTACGCCAATTTCGTAGCCTAAATAAGAGCTACAAAATGGCTCGTTTAGTGTTGCGTAAGAATGTACTCGTTCACCAAAGGCTTGGGTAATTAAATCTGTGTAATGTGCAAATTCGTAAGCCGTGTTTCGGTTAAGCCAGCCGCCTTCGTCTTCAATATGTTGTGGTAAATCCCAGTGGTACAAAGTAACAAATGCTTTAATATTACGACGTTTTAGCTCATCTAAAATATCGGTGTAAAACTTAACGCCTTTAGGGTTTAAATGACCTGTTTTGGTCATTACACGCGGCCAAGAAATAGAAAGCCTGTAGGCGTCTACACCTAATGATTCAATTAAATCTATATCGTCTTGCCAACGGGTGTAATGCTCACAGGCAACATCACCATTTGAATTATCAGCAATTTTACCTTCTTTACTACAAAAGGTATCCCAAATGCAGGGGAGACGATCTGCTACGCCCCCCTCAATTTGAAAAGACGCTGTGGCCACACCATAAGTAAAGTGTTTGGCTAAAAGTGGTGAGCCACTAGGTAAAGATAATTGTTTCATTAAGCGAAAACCCCTGCTTTATTTTTAGTAAATTTGCTTTTATAAAGTAAAAAATTGGAAGCGCTTCCATAATTAATTTGATTAATCGCTAGGTATAGTATTTAATAACTTTCAGGAAGCGCTTTCATATTTAGGTTAGTGGCTATTTTTAAACAGGTCAATAGTTATATTTAAATAAGCAAATTACATTATAAAAACACACCCAGACAACACAGGGCCATAACAATGAAAAAAAGCTTAAACACAAAAGCATTAAAAATACTTCCCCTTTTAGTGGGAGGAATATGCGTTTTAACAGCCTGTGATAAACAGCAAACGCAAGGTTTTAACAATCATATTAACGCCTCGCAGCATGAGCAGGGCGATATAACACTTTGGCCAAAACTTAAAAGCAAAGTACAAAAAAGCGCCGAGATTGAAAATACAATTGCCGATTATTTAGAGTCGATGACACTTGAACAAAAAGTAGCGCAAATGATCCAACCAGAAATTCGCGATATAACCGTCGAAGATATGCGTAGATATGGGTTTGGATCTTATTTAAATGGGGGAGGCTCGTTTCCTGATGCTAATAAGCATGCTACTCCTGCTGACTGGGTAGCGCTTGCAGAGAGTATGTATCAAGCATCGGTTGATGATGCGCTTGATGGTAGTAAAATCCCTACCATGTGGGGCACCGATGCCGTACATGGACATAATAACGTCATTGGTGCGACGTTATTTCCACATAATATTGGTTTGGGCGCTGCTAATAACCCTGCGCTTATAGAGCAAATTGCAGCGGCAACAGCGGTAGAAGTAATGGCTACAGGTATTGATTGGGTGTTTGCACCTACCGTAGCTGTAGTGCGCGATGACCGCTGGGGCAGAACTTACGAAGGCTATTCAGAGGACCCTGCAATTGTTCGCGAGTATTCAGCCGCTGTTGTAAATGGCTTACAAGGTAGAGCCGATGGCGACTTTTTAAGTGATAAACGCGTAATTAGCACTGTTAAGCACTTTTTAGGTGATGGCGGTACAGTGAATGGCGACGATCAAGGTAATAATATTGATACTGAAAAAGATTTGTACAACATACATGCGCAAGGTTATATAGGTGGCTTAACGGCAGGTAGCCAGTCTGTTATGGCGTCGTTTAATAGCTGGCATGGTAAAAAAAATCACGGCAATAAATACCTACTTACTGATGTACTCAAAACCAAAATGGGTTTTGATGGCTTTGTAGTGGGAGATTGGAACGGGCACGGGCAAGTTGCCGGATGTACTAACGAAAGCTGCCCACAAGCGGTCAATGCGGGGCTTGATATTTTTATGGTGCCTACAGGTGCTTGGAAAGAACTTTATAACAATACAATAGCGCAAGTAAAAGCGGGCACTATTCCTATGGCTAGAATAGATGATGCCGTCGCGCGTATCTTACGTGTTAAATTACGCGCAGGTTTATTTGAAAAACCTAGCCCCGCTAAGCGTAAATTTTCAGGTAAATTAGCACTAATTGGTGCGCCAGCACATCGTGATATTGCCCGCCAAGCGGTGCAAGAGTCTTTAGTACTGCTTAAAAACAATAACCACATATTACCGATTAACCCATCAAGCAATATACTTATAGCAGGCGATGCGGCCAATAATATTGGTAAACAATCGGGCGGTTGGAGTATTACGTGGCAGGGAACTAATAATCAAAACGCAGATTTCCCTGGGGCAACGTCTATTTATGCCGGATTAAAAGCGCAAATAGAATCTGCTGGCGGCAACGCTACTTTAAGTCCAAATGGTACGTTTGATACTAAACCCGATGTAGCCATTGTTGTATTTGGCGAAGAGCCATACGCAGAAGGGCATGGCGATAAAGATAACCTTGAATTTGAGCGAGGTAATAAACGCTCACTGAAAATATTAAAAGCAGTAAAACAGCAAAATATACCGGTTGTATCTGTGTTTATATCGGGCAGACCAATGTGGGTTAATAGCGAGCTAAATGCATCTGATGCGTTTGTAGCTGCATGGCTTCCTGGCACTGAAGGCCAAGGTATTGCTGATGTATTACTAAGCGATAAACAAGGGAAAGTACAACATGACTTTAAAGGTAAGTTATCGTTCTCTTGGCCTAAATCACCAGTACAAACGTCTGTAAATAAGGGCGATGAACATTATGCACCGCTACTACCTTATGGATTTGGGTTAAGCTATAAAGATAAAAGTACCCTTGCCAATAACCTAAATGAAGACTCAGGTGTTGATGTAAGCAACCTTGCGCCACTGTCTATATTTAATGGCAGCTTTAAAACGCCGTGGCGTTTGTTTTTAAACTCTAATAACCAGCAGCATCAAGTGGCCAGCAACAGTGTAAAGCTTGGCGGCATTACCTATCGTACTGAAGATAAAACCATTCAAGAAGATGCTATGGCGTTTAATTTTACAGGCTCTAGCACAAGCTATATCGAAATTAACAGTAACTTTACTGAAGACAAAGTAGCTTATATTGAGGCCAACTCAACGCTTAGTTTTAGCTATAAAATAAATACAATGCCAACAGAGCAAATACAACTAGGTATGAAATGCGAGCAAGGCTGTGGTGGCGAGCTTAATATTACCAATGAGCTTGAAAATTCAGCCTTAAATACATGGCAAACCATGAGTATAGATTTAACGTGTTTTGCTAAAAAGGGCGTTGATTTTGCCAGAGTAACCAGCCCTTTTATTATTAAAACGGCAGGAGAGCTTAGCGTTTCAGTTGCAGATATTGGCTTTGAACCACAAAACGCTAAAAGTGCCAAGATTAAGTGTGAATAATAAAGTGTAAAAATTGTTGTGTGTACCCAAAGCCCTTTTTTAAGGGCTTTTTTCATGCAGGGCAATAGTGCTTTAAAAACTCATGATGGGGTGGTAATTCGCTTACGCGCTGTTCTATTTGCTGTTTAATACCGTGTAAAAAACGGGTGAGTTCTTCGTCGCTCATCATGCTGGCTATTAAGTGGTGTTGTTCGGGCCCAACACCTTGTCCAAGCATAACTTGCACCCAGGAATCGACTCTAAAAATGTCGCCATCGTCTAAAAATACACGGCCTGTTTGCTTAAATAAATCAATTTTATGCTGAAGTGTTTTTGGCACTTCCATGGCGCTACAATGCTGCCAAAACTCACTGTCATCGCGATTAGTTACTTTGTAGTGCAGCACAATAAAGTCGCGAATATTTTCAATTTCGCTTTTAAGCTGTTTATTGTATTCGTCAATAGCGTGATTGGTTATGCCATTAAACGGAAATAAACGCATAAAGCGAATAATACCCGACATAATTAAGTGAATGCTGGTGGACTCAAGTGGCTCTACAAAACCGCTAGCAAGGCCAAGCGCTAGGCAGTTTTTGTTCCAGCCTTTTAAGCGCCGTCCAGTTTTAAATTTAATAACACGGGGTTCAGTAAGCGCTTCACCTTCAATGTTATTTAATAAGAGCGCTTTGGCTTGTGCATCATCCATATATTGGCTGCAATACACTAATCCGTTGCCTACACGGTTTTGCAGCGGTATACGCCATTGCCAACCGCTTTTATGGGCAATAGAGCGGGTAAGTGGCAATACGGTATCGCTTGTTGATTTTGTTTGTACTGCAATGGCGCTATTGCATGGTAATAAGTGCGACCAATCTTCGTAGCCTGTATGCAATGCTTGCTCTATCAATAAGCCTCTAAAGCCGGTGCAATCTATAAAAAAGTCGCCGTTTATTTGCTCGCCACTATTTAAAAGTAATGATTCTATGTGGCCTGTTTTAGCATTTTTTACTACTTTTTGTATTTTACCTTCAACACGCTTTACACCTAATGGCTCTGAAAATTCACGTAAAAACAGCGCATAGCGGGTAGCATCCATATGGTAGGCGTAGTTAATAGGATTTTGTTGGTTAAACGCAAATTTACCGGCTTTAGCCGCTTGCAGCTCGTAACAGTAATCGCCAAATGGGTTGTGTATTCCTAAAGTTTGGCCTTGTAGCCAAAAGTGATGAAACTCACCCGCCCAACATTCTTTGCCCGTTACGCCAAATGAGTGAATATAACGCGTGTTTTCATCGCCCCAGTTTTCAAAGCTAATACCTAATTTAAAGCTTGCTTGAGTGGCTTTCATAAAAGATTGCTCATTTATACCTAGCAATTTATGAAACGTACGAATAGGCGGAATTGTTGCCTCGCCAACGCCTACAGTGCCAATATCGTCAGATTCAACAAGGGTAACGTGTATATTTTTGCCAATTAATTTTGCAAGTGCAGCCGCAGCCATCCAGCCTGCAGTGCCGCCTCCCGCTATTACTACATTTTTAACAGCATTTGTTTTAGTCATTATGTGGCTGCCTATTATTTGATAAAAGATAATTTAAAAGCGCGCGATTACTTGGCAGTCCATTTAAGCACTGCGCTATTTTTTCACGGTTTTGCTGATAAAAATAATCGCCAGCTTGAGCGCTGGTAAACGCATTGTGTGTTTGAGGTGTTTGTGTATTAAAGCCCATGCCGTATAAAACATACTGGTAACTACTTGATGAAAATACTTCTTCGTTTTCAATAAAGTCAAAGCGGCTAGGGGGCTGAAATTGCCAAAGTTTAAGTAAGTTTTGTAGGCGCTCTGGTGCAGTTGTTAAATCGCGAATGTTTTGCCAGTAAGGGGTATCGTCGCGTTCGCTTAAAACATAATGGAGTTTTAAAAATTCGACAACACGTTGCCAGCGCGTGCTAAAACGACTGTTAAAGCGATTTGCAAGTTGGCTCATATGCGTGCGGTTTTGTGGTAGTTGCTCGCTCAGCATACTAATTGAAAGTTCAACCATGGCAAGTGCAGAGGCTTCAAGTGGTTCTAAAAATCCAGCCGACATACCCACGGCAACACAGTTTTTAATCCAAAAATTTTGCCTGTACCCAGGGCTGAATTTTAATACACGATAATTAAGCTGCTCAGCTTGCTGCTCGCTAGTACTTTTAGCTATGTAGCTTTTTAAAGTATCAGTTGCGCTTTCATCGCTTTGGTATTTACTACTAAATACATAACCTGTGCCACGGCGTGTTGGTAGGGCTATATCCCAAATCCAGCCGTTACTTTGCGCAGTAGAGAGCGTTGCAGAGGCAATTGGCTGATTGATGTGTGCATTAGGTACTTGCGCTGCAACAGCGCTGTTGTTAAATAAAATATGATCTTGCGCTATAAACTCACTATTAAAATGCTCACCAATTAAACGCGCACGAGAGCCTGAGCAATCTATAAATAAATCACCTGTTATATCGCCATTTTTATTTGTTTTTAATGAGGCAATATAGCCATGCTCGTCGTTAATAACGTGGGTTACATCGTCAGTAATATGTGTAACGTTTAGGCTTTTAACGCAGTGATTTTTTAAAAATTCAGCAAATTTACCTGCATCTAAATGATAGCCATAGTTGGTGACCGCTGCGTATTCGGGTGTTTGTAATTGTTTTGGTGCAAGTGCAGCTTGGCATACAAAACTTTGCATATTAACAACGTCAGCAAACTTTTGGTTAGGTGCAATACGTTGCCAACTTGCGTGTAAATTGGTTTGCTCGTAGCCTTGAGGGTCCATAAAAGGGTGGTAGTAGTTTTCTCCCTTACTTAGGTTGCGCCAATTTATAAATTTAGAACCTTGCTTAAAGGTGGCATCGCACTGGGTTATAAAATCAATTTCTTTAATGCCAATACGCTGTAACGTATTTCGCATTGAAGGCCACGTGCCTTCGCCTACACCTAGTATTGGTACATTTGCTGACTCAATTAGCGTGACACTCAAATGTGGATGCTCAGCAGCTAATAAACCCGCACTTAGCCAGCCGGCTGTACCACCACCTAAAATGACTATTTTTTTGACTGGTTTGGTCATGAGTTAAAACCCTAAACTTGATAACACGTAAACTATATCGTTTTAAATACAAAAAAGCCGCTAGTAAAAACTAACGGCTTTGCTTGGTATTACCTTTAGAAGTTGTAACGCATACCAATATTGTAGCGTGCGCCTAGTTGTTGTAAGTTCCATAATTGCACTGATGTACGGCCATGTTCGCGGCTGTTTTGCTCAGTAATATTTATACCTTCAACAAAAAACGAAAGCTGTTCGCTGTAGTTATACGCAACGTTAAAGTCGATTTGATAATACTCTTCAGTAAAACCAGGTTCGTTAACGTAACGCGCAGCGCTATTTAAAAACTTATCACGCCAGTTATAGGCAATGCGGGCTTGAAAGTCATCGTTTTCGTACATGGCAATAAAATTAGCTGTATCACTTAGCCCTACCAGTGCAAACTGGGTTGTAGAAGGGTTAGCATTTACATCAAAGTTTATATCGCCATTAACGGTAGTGTAGTTTGCTTGAACGCCAAAACCGCTTTCACCAAAAAAGTGTTGAAATGCAATTTCAAAACCATCTATGGTGGCGCTTTTATTATTGGTTGGTACTTGTGCAGTGAAATCGAGTAGTGGGTCATCGCTGTTAGCAATAACATCGTACGCCGCTTCAAATTCCTCGTAAGTCATAGAATCAAAATCTACCCCATTTTCGGTGGCCGCAACCATTTGAAATAAGTTTGAATCTGTAACTGCAAGCCCACGGGCTTCAAGCTCTGCAATGGCAGCTTGCGCGCGAGGGCCCGCTGTAGCATCGCGTAAACCATAGTAATTTTGTGTCATTGGTGTTAAACCAATAAAGTTTTCGATATCTTTTGTGTAGTAACCTACCGATACATAACTTGTTTCTGCAAAATACCATTCTGCCGATACATCAATGTTATCTGATTCAAGCGGCACTAAACCTGGGTTACCTGTTGACGCTGTTGCTGGTGACGAACCTGCCAAGATTGTTGGCGCTCCTGGTACGCCCACAGTAGCGGCAGAGCTTAAGTTATCATACGTTGGGCGGGCAATTGTTGTGCTGTAAGAAAAACGCGCTTTAACGTTTTCGATGACTTCTATGTCAAAGTCTAAGCTGGGTAAAAAGTGATCGTAACTAGATTTTAGAGTGAAATCTTGTTTATCTGAGCCAAAGCGAACGTTAAAGTCGTTGTTGCCTTCCCAAGCAATGGCATTTGGCAGGTCGATATTAGCCGTTGAAGTAATATCAGTTGACTCGTGACGTGCGCCAACAACGATGTTGTAAGGCATATCATTAAAATAACCTTTATAAGTGAACTGAACAAAGGCTGCGGTTATATCTTCTTCTATGGTGCGATTTGTTGCAAAAGCGCCATCTGCTGCAAAATTAAAGCCGTATTGCTCGCCTGCCCAATAACCTATTTGTGAAGCGCTACCTGTGTAGCCTTGATTAAATGACCCTGATGTATCGTAATCGTCAAACTCAGCTAAAAAGTTGGTAGGGTTTAAGTAACCATCCGGAAGCTCACCCGGGTTTTCAACTCCCCAGTTTCCCATCGTGTTACGAGTAAGCGACTGCAGTGAATGGCTTTCCATAGAGCGAGACTCTACGCCAAAGTCAATTACACCGTTTTCAAGCTCATATTTACCATGAAGCCTAAATTCGTTTACTTCAGATTCTTGGCTAGCAAAATTAGAATCTGATATCGAGGTACCTACATCTGCAGGGTCGAGCGTATTGTTACAGTTTAAGTTCGCGCGTCGACAATCGTTAAAATCAATAATCATAGAAGGAAGCTCGCGGCTAAAGTCTACTTCTTGTGCATTAATAACATTTGCACCAAGGCCTGTATTAACCCAGCTGCCGTAGGGGGCATCAGGTTTACTTGTGGCTTTTGAATTATGCGCATCAAACATAAAGCTCAGCTCAGAGTTAAAATAATACTCAAGGTTTAACCCTATTGAGTCATTTTTATTTACTTGATTTAACTCTTGCAATGCTAAGCCTAAATCACGCGTTTGTAGATCGCGGCGCTCTTCTCGATAATAAATAGGTGTTTTAACGGTGTTGTCATCAAAGGTTAACGCACTTTTGTAATTGTCCATCCATAGAGACTGTTCGGCACGCGCTTCAAATAAATCTTGCTTAGAGTAGGTGTAATCAAGTGTTGCAGTTAAATCATCAATAGGGCTGTATTGAAATGTTAATTGCGCATTTGTACGCGAACGTTCTCTGTCAGCAATAGTGTAACGTAAGTCTGATGGCATTGAATAAAGCTGGCCAATCTCTGGTGCGTTAGTAAGTACAATATCGTCAGCCGCTTGAGGAATAGTGCCGTCAAAAGCAGATGTATTCCACTGATTTACAAATGCACCTGTTGATGAGCTATCGCGCTGTTGCATGCTTGCAGTTAACGATGCGCCAAATTTAGCTTCGCTGTCGGTCCAGCTAATAATACCCGACAGCTCAGGTGTAATGTCATCGCCTACGCGATTAGTTGTATCGTGAAGTGCTTTAACGCCAATACTTGAAATAAATCCGGGGTTATCTAATGGGCGGGCAGTATTAATATTGATAGTTGCACCAATACCACCTGAGGCAATACTTGCTTTACCTGTTTTATATACTTCAACTGATTTAACGCTATCAGATGCCAAATTTGCAAAATCAAATGCACGAGAGTTGGGAGTGCCACCACCTGCAGGAAGTGATGCTGCAGGCATTGTGCGACCATTTAGGGTTACCATATTGTAATCGGGGCCAAAACCACGGACGGTCACTTTAGAACCTTCACCGTTTGAGCGATCAATCGATACACCCGTAATACGCTGCAGCGATTCGGCTAAGTTGGTATCAGGGAATTTACCTATATCTTCAGCAGAAATGGCGTCTACTACACCTGCTGCGTCGCGTTTTAATCGAGTGGATTCTTTGATACTGCTTTTAAAGCCTGTGACTTGAATTACTTCAACATCTTGGTTCGCTTCTTCTTGTGCAAGCAACGGTAAAGATACAGATGCGCTTAAAATCAGAGATAGGCTGGTCGCTATCTTTGTTTTTTTCACAATATGGTTAGCCATATGTTTTCCCTCGTACTTTTATCATTATTATTAACAGCTTGTGTACGGCTGTTATTGTGTAAATATTAACATTGTCAAATGTGTGGAAGCGCTTCCAGAAAAGGCAATTAAAAAACACCTACATGGAAGCGCTTCCAGAAATGCTAGTTTAATTTTCTTAATGGGTCAATATTTGTTTTAACAAAATGAGAACAAATTGTTTTATTTTTGTTTTTATACCCAAGAAAAAAGAGCGGTCACTTTAATTTATCTCCTAGTTCTTTGTATTTGATAACAAGGCGAAGGTAAAATTTGGGATATTTTAAAAGTAAGTTGAAGCCGATGGGCTGATAGAAGGGGTAATACCTAGTCACTGTAACCACAGCGAAACAACGTATATAAACGATAAAATACAAAAGACAGTACGAAACCCAAGTGAAAAAGTAACCTATACACCTACATAAACTCCAACTGTATTATCGGTATGTGTGGCTAATGATAACGCTGCAATTACCTATCGTTGTGGTACTTTGCTTAACATAGGTTTAGAATACACAGCTACTTAAGCACAACCGTTTGGTAGCAACTATCGACAAATAGGCAAAGTAGGTTAGAGCATTTTGTTTTTTTATAAAGATCATTACTACGTCATAATAAATTTTGATGGCATGGGTAAGGGGGTTACTGCAAATGTATATAAAAACAAATCACTTATTGCGGAGTTTTTTCGGATAATGAAGCTTACAACGACTTTGTAATAGCCAGTAATTTAGACCTGCCAAAAGCGTTAGCTGTTGAGCAACAAACTCATATAAGTACAATGTAATGAGCGGATTAACCAAAGCACAACTTAATGTAATTACTCAAGGCCACTGGTTTTGTGAGCGAGACGAATACTTAAAGCAGTTTTTATTAAGCAACGCAAAGTGCTTAACCCTGAGTGCGCATCAATCACTTTTTTTACGGGGCGATAAACACAACGGTATTTATGCTGTATTGAGCGGCGTTATGCGCATTAGCGGTGTAAGTAACAATGGTAAAGAAGCGGTTCTAAGTTTTATTGATGCCTCGCTTTGGTTTGGCGAAGTTACTTTGTTTGACCAAGGTGTTCGAACCCACGATGTTTATGCACAAACAGATGTTGCGCTATGTTTTATTTCGCAGCGCGCACTAGAGCAATTGTTAAATCAGCATCCGCATTACTGGCAAGATTTTGGCCAGTTGCTAGCCCAAAAACTGCGGGTTATGTTTACCACAATGGAAGATCACGCTCTATTAAGCGCGGATCAGCGTGTAGCAAAGCGACTTTTATTACTGTGTGCTCATTTAGCCAACGCTCATGGCCATATCCTTAACTTATCGCAACAGCAATTAGCTGATATGACCTACCTAACACGCCAAACCGCCAATCAAATACTTAAAAAACTAGCCTCTCAAGATCTAATTGAGCTTGGTTATAACAAAGTAACTATTTTAAATCCAAATGCGTTAGAACAACTTTGCAACTTGTAAATGTCGGCTACCCGACAGAGTAATATTTTAAAAGCCTGATATAGTGTAAAAAACACAATAAAAGGCACATACATGAAAACCCTACAACAACAACTGGGCACATACGGTTTGTACCACCGCTCTAAACGCAATGTTTTAACTCACTTTTTTGGTATTCCGCTTATTGTATTTGCGGTGCTGTGCTTATTAGCGCGTATTCAGTTACCCCTTGGCAGCTTACTTATTGATGGTGCACAGCTTTTTGTTTTTTCAAGCGTGGTGTATTACTTAATGTTAAGTGTGTCGCTTGGGTTAATAATGGGCGTTTTGTTTACTTTATTACTTTTAGCGGCGCAACCAATAGCGGCTATGGCTTTTTGGCCTTGGTTAAGTATTGGCGTGGGGGTATTTGTTTTTGGTTGGGTGCTGCAGTTTATTGGGCATTATTATGAAGGTAAAAAGCCTGCGTTTGTTGATGATTTAATAGGCTTAATTATTGGCCCATTGTACGTAACCGTTGAATTATTATTTTTAATGGGCTTTTACAAACAGCTCGAAATTGAAGTGAACAATATTGCAGGGCCAACAAAGGCGTAAATTCACTTACTCAAATCAACAGCTTCATTGAGCAAAGAGGTGCCTATGAATTTTAATAATAAAACAGTGTGGATCACCGGCGCATCGTCAGGTATTGGCAAAGAGCTTGCCGTTCAATTTGCAAAGCTAGGCGCATGCGTTATTTTATCTGCCCGCAATGTTGAAAAGCTCACTGAGGTAAAAGCAACGCTTGAAGGTGACGGACATTTAATTATACCGCTTGATTTAGCAAACCCAGAGCAAGTGCTTAGTTCAGTGAATTCACAAATTGATGACATACCCGCTATAGATATTTTAATAAATAATGGCGGGGTGTCGCAGCGCAGTTTATTTTTAGAAAACGACTTTAATGTATACCGCCAGCTTATGGAAGTTAATTATTTTGGTTTAATAGCACTGACAAAAGCAATATTACCCTCAATGGTTGCAAGAAAAAGCGGTTCAATTGTGGCTATTAGTAGTGTGGCAGGAAAAGTTGGCTCAAAGTTTAGAACGGGTTATTCAGGATCAAAATATGCGGTTGTAGGATTTATGGATTGCCTGCGAGCAGAAGTAGCAGAGCATAATATTCATTGTTTAACGATTTGCCCAGGTTCGATAAAAACAGCAATTGCGCATAACTCGTTAAACGAGCATGGCGTTGCACAAAATAAACCCGAAGAATCAATTGAAAACGGCATGGCTGTATCTGATGCTGCTGCAAAAATGATTAAAGCAATTGCCAACAAAAAAGATGAAGTTATTGTAGGGCAAGGGTTAAGTGGTTGGGCACCAACAATAAAACGGTTTTTCCCTACTTTATTTAATCGGTTAACGGCTAAAACTAACTATAGATAAGAGTACTGTTTACTATTAATTGAGCCAATAACAGGTGGTGGTTTTGTTAATATTGAAAAGGTAGACTGTATTAAAATTAAATAAATAAGGTAAGGATACTCGTGAAATTTGCATGGCTTAGCCTTTTTTTTGGTGTATTAATTTGGTCTGGCATTAACCCTAAAGATCAATTTACTTGGCTGCTTGAAGTTATCCCCGCAGTGATTGGATTAGCACTTATAGCAAGCACGTATAAACATTTTAAACTAACCACTTTGTTGTACTTTTTTATTTTAGTGCATTGTATTGTGCTGATGGTGGGGGGCCACTATACCTATGCGGAAGTGCCTTTATTTGATAATTTATTTGGCAGCGAACGCAATAACTATGACAAAGTAGGGCACTTTTTTCAGGGGTTTGTGCCTGCTTTGCTAGCACGCGAAATACTACTGCGAAAGCAGGTTGTGAATGGCCGAGGTTGGTTAACTTTATTTGTTATATCTGTCAGTTTGGCGTTTAGTGCGTTTTACGAATTAATAGAGTGGTGGGTGGCAGTACTGACCGGTGAAAACGCTGAGGCATTTTTAGGGACGCAAGGGTATGTGTGGGATACACAGTCTGATATGGCATTAGCGTTATTTGGTGCTATTTGTTCGTTACTGCTGCTTTCAAAACTACACGATACACAGTTAAAGTATGTAAAAAACTATTAAATACTTCACTGGATAGTTAAAAATGACTCAACAACCTTACAAGTACACAATTAGTTCAGACAAGTCTAAGCTTAACTTTAACGTTATTTATAACTTTATTGCTAATAGTTACTGGGCAAAAGGCATACCTAAAAGCGTTATGCAAAAAGCGATTGATAACTCAATGTGCTTTGGCGTTTACAGCGCTCATAACGAGCAAGTTGGTTTTGCGCGGGTAGTTACCGACAACGCTACTTTTGCCTATTTAGCAGACGTATTTATTACCCCTCACCTGCAAGGGTGTGGCCTGAGTAAATTACTTATTAAAACGATAGTAGAACACCCTGAGCTACAAGGGCTGAGGCGCTTTTTATTAGCCACATCGGATGCGCATGGCTTGTATGCACAATATGGGTTTAAACCAATTGAAAACCCCGCACAGCTAATGCAAATTAATCCTGTAAATGTGTATGATGAAAATAATAGTGAGGCCAATTAAGCGAGAGGAAGAGCAATGTTTTTTTAAACTCCTTACAGGCCCCAAACTCTTAAAGCTGCTGTATGAATTTCATTTAAAAGTAATAACCCTGCAATACTACCAAATAGCACCCACTTTTTAGATTTTTCAACTTCCTTGGAGCGTCTGTAAGTAACATAGCCAATAAAGGTTACTAGTACAATAACGGCTATGAATGATAATTGATTCTCTTGGTTAAACTTAAAATTCCCCTCACTTATGTGATGAGAGAAAAATGAAATAACCCAAAGCGTGAACAAAACAGTAAGACCAATTACATAATTAATAATCTTAAATGTATGAATTGAAGTACCACAAACAGGACAAACATAACTTCGTTGCCTAGCGTTGGGTGTTTTAATCCTTGCGGTAATTGTTGAATTACATTTTTTACAAATTAACAGAGACATAAACTCGATTCTATTTAGGGTTTATAATAAGACTGTAGAATAACTTCAACAGCCCAATTCAATTAAAAAAGGGTTCCTGTAATTAACTCTAAATGTTTTTAAAGCATTAGGTAATGCTATTTGGAACCCATAAAACAGGCTGTTTTTTTAAATGAGTAATTCTAGAGCTTCAACGCCTCATTATATGCCGTTTTTATTAGAGCAGTGTTTAATTATGCTATTTTTAAAAGCTTTCGCAAGAGCGTCAGTTTTACGATAAAACACAGCGATATCTTCATCTAAATGCTGGCCATCTATATCAATTTCAAAACTAGTTTTAATATCAGTTTGCTCATACATAGTTAAATTGACTTCATATTCATCGAGTTCAAAAGAAAAACTTGAGCCATTTGTAATTAAGTTTTGAGTATTTTGAGTATGTTCAAATGTAGACTTCATGTATTCTGAAGTTACAAGGAAATCCACTTTCATTCCTAAACCTATACGGTTGTCATTTTCAATTTCGCAACCAACAATAAACATTGGTAATAGTAAAACTAATAATCGATTCATAATCTTAGGCATATAACGCCGTATTAAGGCGAATTATAAGCGGAGCCGTTTTTGGCGTATAGTGTAGCGAAGCGAAACGCCAAAAACGAGCGGAGCTTATAATTTCGTATTGAATACTTTGTTATACGTTTACCTCTCATTGGAAGGTATACCTTTTATACCATTTGAAAACACTGAATGCTCATTTGTATTTACCGGTTTATAAACCACTTTATCGACCGGCGGATGATTAGCCAAACAATTGCCGCCCTTAAGATTAGATTTAGGGCGAATTGGACGCTTACAAAAACCGCCACCACAATTTGGACATACATTGAATAATACTGAATCCACACATGATCTACAGAATGTGCACTCATAACTACAAATCATCGCTTCAGTGCTGTTTGGCAATAATTCACAATTACAATTTTCACAAGATTTACGTAGCTCTAACATAGAATTTTCCGTAATTTTAGACTAAACGTATAACGCCCCGCTTAGGGGCAGATTGTTGCTGGCTATAATAACAAGCGAAGCGCAGGGAGCCAGCAAGAATATGTCCCGGCGAACGCAGTGAGCAAACTAAAGCGGCTTGTTATAAGCACTGTTGCACCTTAGCTTGAACATATTTGACGATAGACGGTACTGTATAGTTTTTTAAGTAATCAGTTCCACATTTATCAAGACATTGATAGGTAATTGATACCGCAGCATCGCCACCTGAATGCATAGTTTCGTGAAAACCAAGAATTACCATCTGCTCTTGTTTATTAGTTTTATCAAAATTCGTTCTCGTTATGAAAATTGGATTTTGATTAAAACTATATTCAACCATCGTTGATACTGGAACCCATTTTTGGTTTATCACTTTAGGGTAATTTAACCCAACGTATTCGTCACCTGGACGATCTAAAGTAAATCCTAAGCAAAATGCTTTTTCAGGAGTTAATTCGATATCAGTAGAGGTTACGCTAGCCAAACTAGAGAAACTTAAAAAAGACAACATAATTAGAGTATTACGCATGAGCTCCCCTGTGCTTATAACGCTTAACATATGGGGATTTTAGGAGCGCTTTACCAGCGAGTAAAATTCCCACCATAATGTTTTTGTTAGCTGTACTATGCACTGTAAAAGCCACTTATGACAACAGCAAGAAAGGTTAAAAATCCAAATAAGAGTTGTAACTGAAGTAATTTACGAGCATTTATTAAATCTAATTTTAGTGATTCATTAGATACGCTTTTAATAGCGCTACCTGACCATAATTTACTCATGAAATTAAAATCTTTGTGTATATCGGATGGACTCTCGTATGTAACGCCAAAAATATCTAGCTTATTTGAAATACAGAATGCTTGTGCTTTTGTAATTGTTTGGTTGTAACGAACTTTGAAATAAATAGATACTGCAATTAAGAGTATAAATACAATTACTATCACAAAACTTTCCTTGTACAGCTAACGCCCCAAGCAGGGGCAAGTACATGCAGGCTAAAATACGGAACGAAGTGACGGGAGCCTGCATGTAATTGTCCCGCTGACTTGGTTTGTTATACGCCCCTAACGGCTTGCAATAGCAACGAGTAGATTATTTCTACTATCTCCCAGCCAAAAGCTGGTGCCAGAATAAATTTTTACAGGGCCGTTAACTTTACTTGAAAAAGAGACTTCGAAGTTACCACTAAAAATAACGCCATTAACTTCTACTTGGCTCGCTTGCCCCTTAACATTGAGATCGGCAGTACATACTTTACAGGTGAGCACGGGGACATCTTTAATAATCCAGACCTCGTTGTTTGGCACGACATAGTTTTTCCCACCTACTAGTTCTACCTCCGAAGCGTTCAGAGAAAATGAAAAGGCAACCAACAATATTGATAAGAATTTCATGACTATCCTTGGCGTATAACGCCTGGTTAAGAGGCGAGTTTAGCTTGCTAAAATGTTTGCCGAAGGCTCGAGCAAGCTATTACGAGACCTTCTTGAACCACTTGTATGGATAATACACCCATCTTAATTACTATTTAAACCCCATTTCGGGTAATGTGAGACCCAGGCTTAAGCAGCAACTTAAGCTTCCCTTGTCGTAGTTCGATTGAGCAAAGGCTCCTCTGTTGAGAGACCGATAACAAGAACGAACGCGACAAAGGACTCCAAGCACCACACTCGAATAGTCTACTGGGTCTCGAACCCGCATTATGCAAGTAAGAGTTAGCTTATTATGAATACAAAAACAAAGCAAAACATAAACGTAGGTGTTGATACCGGAAAGTACCAACTCGATATTTATATCCGTCCATTGGACATTTACTTCACTGTTCCAAATGATGATAAAGGCATTAAAGAAGCCGTCAAAACGATTAAGAAATACAAGCCTGAGCGCATCGTAATTGAAGCCACTGGTAGGCTTGAAATGCCCTTTATTTTGGCTTGCGCTAATGCCAATTTACCTTTCACAATCGCTAACCCTATTCATGTTAAACGGTTTGCAGGAGCAATAGGCCAACGAGCCAAAACCGATAAGCTTGATGCGCAATTAATTGCCCATTATAGCGAAGCGATTAAACCTAAATTATCACAGCTTAAGCCAGATACCATGCAGGCAATGAGTGATTTAGTGACTCGACGTAACCAGTTACTTACGATGCAAACAATGGAGAAAAATCGCTTACAAATAATGCCCAAAGCACTGGCGATGACAATCAAAACAATACTAACTTTATTTAATAATCAGATAAAAAAGATTGAAGAAAAAATCGTTAAACTCATTGAAAGCTGCCCTGAATACCTGGCTAAAAATACGATATTACAGAGTATGACTGGTATTGGAAAAATAGCTGCTGCATCAATCATCAGTAACCTACCTGAACTGGGTTACATCAACAGCAAACAAGCAAGTAGCCTGATTGGTGTTGCCCCAATGAACCGAGAAAGTGGTCGATATAAAGGCCATCGAAAAATTCAGGGTGGTCGACCTCAAGTGAGAACGGTTTTATACATGGCGATGATGTCAGCGATGCAATCAAACCCAGTTTTCAAAGTAACATATCAACGTTTATTGGCAGCAGGGAAACCCAAAAAAGTAGCCATCATCGCCTGTATTAGAAAGATGATTGTGATATTAAATTCGATGCTAAGAGACGGTGTAATGTGGGAAGCGCCAAAAGTTAATAATTAGCTATTGACGCCATAGTCTCTTGTTATGTTTACTGTTTAACCCAAACCCGATTATTTATGTTAATGGACACCAGACTATATCTTTTATAGCCAGCTGGAAAATACACAACATCAGCTAAAGAGCCAATTTTTACATTGTTATTAAATTGCTCACAGTCCGATTCTTTTAGTTGAGCTTTAAACGAATACTCTCCAGACTTTAATTTGAAGCCAATATTTAACATATTATTTGTTCGCCAAACATCTTCGCAGCTGAATGACAAAACAGGCAAAACTTCGCTAATAAGAACTTGAGACTTTGTTGGTTCAGTCTTCTTTAAAAAGAAAACAACAAGGGCGAAGATAAATAACGAAACTATCCATTTCATGCTGAATCCTTTGTAAACATAACATGTTTATAGCGAGCGAATCGCGCGTTTTTCTACCACGGCGGAGCTCGTTTTCTTGTTTGTTTATTTTTAACAAACTTGCCAACTAATTGCCAGCGTTATTAAAATCCTTCAGTGCTCGCTTTTCTTCATAGTATAAAACGAGCAATGGGGCCGCTTTCTTGACTATGCGAGCGACCGTACTATGGCTGTATATATACAGCTAAAATTCATAGAATTGAAAATGAAAACTCGCTCTGCGTATATAAATTATATTGCTGGCTACATGCTTACCCCACAATATTTATAAGCACTATTTATACTCTCTTAGGCTGGATCGCAAGTTTCACCTACTTTGACAACAAACGTCACCTAAATTCAATGAAAACCCTATAACGATCTTTTTTGATCAAAATGCAGCGATTATCCGATTAAGTGCAATTTGTCATAAAACTGCAATCTAAGTAGGCGATAATTTAAACTCAAACTGTATTTTTTATAATCTAGAAGACGAAGTAAATGACCACACCTCTAGTGCAACTAACATTTGCACTGCAATCACTTGATGATCCGATGTCTGCGGCTATGAGCCACACCATGGAATACGAAAACCTTTCGGTACAAGCCAATGCGCTTCATGCAATTACATTGCAATGCGATTTGCCAGATGCTGTAAATGAAGGTGATGTTATTTCGCTGAGCGCAACACATCCAAGTGCCCGTGGCGCTCAGTATTTTACTGAGAGCGTTATTACGCAAGCCGATTTAGAGCGCGGTTACGTTAACCTTACTTTAAACAAAATTACCCATAGCCAATGTTTTGTAATGCAGCTGATGTTGCACGGTAAATACGCTACATTAAAAAATAGCCTTCAGTTTGATATGAATATTAACGCATTTGAGGGCGGCTATAACGCGCCACTCGTAAATATCGAGCAGTCAAAACCACACGGTTTTCGCCGATATTTTGCTGGGGTAGGCTCGACCTTTTTATCATTGTTTTAAAACGCTTATCAATATCGGTTAGTCGGGAAAACTTATTTTTCCCATAGTCACTCCCGCAATACCTTGCGCGGTATTATTAAGGTGTTGCTGCTCACCTGCTAGGCATTCGTTGGCTAAAATAGCAAATAACACGGCTTCTTTAGCATCGGGATCTATTCCTAGTACCTGTGTGTTTTTAAACGCTTTAACCTCTGGGCAAAGTGTTAAAAGCTGCTCCATTAGTAGTGGGTTATGTATTCCACCACCACTGGCATACACCACACAATTTGCCTCGTGTTTAGCACACTGTTTTATTGCATCGCTTATTACATTAGCACTAAATGCATTGAGTGTTGCCATTACATCGTGGTGAGTTAAGTCAAGCGTATTGGTGAGTGCTTGAGCCGCTTTTAAATACGCTAAATTAAACACTTCTGGCCCTGTTGTTTTGGGCATGCTTAAATTAAAAAAGTCATCTGCGCATAATGCATGTAGTAAAGGTGTATTTACTTTCCCTGCTTTTGCTATTTTTGCTCCGTCGTCAAAATGCATCCCCTCAAAATATTTTTGTACATAGGCATCCATTATTGTATTACCCGGGCCAATATCAGAGCTAAATACACTGTTTGCATCACCGCTTTTGGGTAAAAAAGTTAAGTTAGCTATGCCACCCATGTTGAGTAAAATACGGTTTTCAATAAGGCTTGAAAAAAACAAGTAATCGCCATATACCGCAAGTGGGGCACCTTCGCCTCCTGCGGCTATGTGCTTTTGCCTAAAATCGCCAATAGTTGTAATACCGGTAGTAACGGCTATTTGGTCGCTGTCGCCAATTTGTAACGTGCCATTAGTAAAGCTTTTATGATTATGTTGCGACTGTGGGCAGTGGTAAATTGTTTGCCCGTGACTGGCTATTACATCAATACTTGCTGGTTTTACCTGCCAAGTATGTAAGCACTGATTAACCATATCGCCATGGAGTTTACCTACCCACGGGTGTAATAAGGTTACTAGTTCTAAATCACACTCTCGTTTGGCAAATACCTGCTTTATTTTACTTTTATACTCGTTGTTATAGTCAACGGTGGTAAAGTTAAGCACTTCAATTTGCGTATTTATACCTGCGCCCGTTACCTTACACAGCGCTACATCGAGCCCATCTAACGAGGTACCACTCATTAAACCTATAATTAAACGGCTTGGTTTTTGGGCACTATTATAAAGGGCGGCTATGTGTGGGTGCATAAAAGGTATCTTAAACAGTATTATATTTTGCTTATATTAGAGTACTTTAAAACAAAGTTATAGGCGTAAGCGGTTAATCTTTGTGATTGTGCTATCTCTAATTGCTTGCTAAGTTAAACCGTACTCACCCTATACTTAATTTAAACAATGATTACCCTAAGAGACTTTAAACCACAAGACGCGCCACACATTATTAATACCTTAAATGATGAACAGGTTACGCGCTTTTTATCGTCTAAAATTCCATTTCCGTATACCCAAGCCGACGCCGATTGGTGGATAAACCAAGGCTCTAAAAATGGGATTATTAAAGCAATTATTGTAAATGAGCAATTTGCGGGGTGTATAGGCATAACGCCCGGAGAGTTCGAGTATAGCCGCAGTGGCGAAATAGGCTATTGGCTTAATAGTGACTTTTGGGGGCAAGGAATAATGACTCACGCGATTACAAAAATTTGCGATTACGCGTTTAAAACCTCAAACCTAAACCGTATTTTTGGCGCTGTATTTGCTGGTAATGTAGGCTCTATAAAGGCACTGACTAAATGTGGTTTTAAGGCCGAGGCCGTTCTCAACCAAGCCATTTATAAAAATGGCGCATTTTACAATAGCCATATTTTTAGCAAGCTCAAATAATCTGTTTAGAATAATTACTCCGCTTAAGGTTGAATTAACAGCCCCTCGCCCAAAACTCTTGTTATAAAGTACAAATTTGTACATATTTATACTACTTAGCGCGCATTATTGTTTATGACAATCGGGTTATTAAACGCATACACATTCGTTAAGTGGGTTCATATTCAAAAGGAGAATTTTATGTCTGCAACTAGTCGTCAACTTACTTTAGCATCACGCCCACACGGTGCTCCAACCGATAAAAACTTTGAGCTTAAAACAGTCGATTTACCAGCCCTTAAAGATGGCGAGGTACTGCTGCGCACTATTTACTTATCACTTGACCCATACATGCGTGGCCGCATGAGCGACGCAAAGTCGTACGCCGATCCAGTAAACGTGGGTGACGTAATGGTTGGCGCTACCGTGTGCCAAGTAGAAGAGTCTAAAAACGATAAATTTAGCGAAGGCGAGTGGGTACTTGCCTACACAGGTTGGCAAAGTTACGCCATTAGTAATGGCGAAGGCCTTATGCAATTAGGCAAAGAGCCTGCTAATCCTTCGTACGCGCTAGGCATTATGGGTATGCCGGGCTTTACGGCGTATATGGGCCTACTTGATATTGGCGCGCCTAAAGAAGGCGAAACGGTAGTCGTAGCCGCAGCAACGGGGCCAGTTGGTGCAACCGTTGGCCAAATAGCTAAAATTAAAGGCTGTAAAGTGGTAGGCGTTGCCGGTGGCAGCGAAAAATGTGCCCATGCCGTTGAAAAGCTTGGTTTTGATGCCTGTATTGATCACAAAGCCGATGACTTTGCAGAGCAGCTAGAAAAAGCATGTGATAACGGTATAGACGTTTATTACGAAAATGTGGGCGGTAAAGTGTTTGATGCCGTATTACCACTACTTAATACCGCAGCTCGTGTACCGCTGTGTGGTTTAGTATCACAGTATAACGCTACAAGCTTACCTGAAGGCCCTGATCGTATGGGTATGCTAATGGGGCAGTTGCTTACTAAACGTATTAAAATGCAAGGCTTTATAATTTTTGACGACTACGGTCACCGCTACGATGAATTTGCGCAAGACATGCAAAAGTGGCTGCAGGATGGCAAAGTACAATACCGCGAGCACATGGTAGAAGGTATTGAAAACACTGTAAGCGCATTTAACGATATGATCAGCGGTAAAAACTTTGGTAAAACCGTTGTTAAAATCAACGATGCACTTTAACTAAAATATATAAACACAGCGTTGCTGAAACCAGCAACGCCAACAAGGAATGACATGATAAAACTACACCATTTAAATAAATCGCGTTCTAAACGTATTATTTGGCTTTTAGAAGAACTAGAAGTTAATTACGAAATTGTTGCTTATCAACGTAACAAAGACACATTTTTAGCGCCTGATGAGCTAAAGCAAGTTCACCAACTCGGTAAGTCGCCGGTTATTGAAGACGATGGTTTAATTGTTACCGAATCTGGCGCTATTACTGATTACCTAATCACCAAATATGGTAACGGTAAATTTGCACCAAAGGCTGGCACCGCTGACTACGTTGATTACCAACAATGGCTGCACTTTGCTGAAAGCTCTGCAATTTTACCGCTACTACTTAAAATGTTTGTGCTTAAAGATGGCGCTAAAACACAATTTTTAGAAGGCTACGCCGACGCTGAAACCGCGAAAGTAATTAGCTACTTTAACGACCGTCTAGAAGGTAAACGTTATTTAGTTGGCGACACCCTAACCGGCGCCGATTTTATGATGTCGTTTATTGTTGAAATTGTTAAAAACTCAGGCCAGCTGGGTAACTTCAAAAACCTAGTAAAATACGACGAGCAATTACAAAACCACGAGAAGTTTCATACGGCTAATGAGCTAGAAGCTAAATACGACTAATTTTATACGCCTATGACTGTGGAAACACAGTCATAGCAAACATTTTTGCTGCTCTGTTTTATTTACACTAATTTGCTCAAGCGTATTAAAATTCAATTAAAAATAATTTATCTGGATAATTGTGCTGTAGAGTAAAACTCTAAAGTTCTCATTTTTAGTCAACCAATCGATAACCCACGGCCGGTTCAGTTAAAATATATTTTGGACTCGCAGGGTTAGCCTCTAGTTTTTGTCTGAGCTGTGCCACATGGACTCGCACATATTCAGGACGGTCTATATACTGCGCCCCCCAAATATGGCTTAAGATTGCATTATGGGTGAGTACTTTATTTTTATTCTGAAACAGCAATAAGAGTATTGCGTACTCTTTTTTAGTGAGTTTTACCTCACCTCCAGAAGCAGTAACACTGTGCTTTTGCGGATCTATTTTTATATTCCCGCAGGTAAATGCCACACTCGGTTGGCTTTGGGTGCGTAATAAAACCCGAATTCGGGCTAGCAACTCATTCGCGCTAAACGGTTTAGTAATATAGTCATTTGCCCCATTATCAAGCGCTGTGACTTTTTCAACTTCGCCATCTCGAGCTGATAGTACTAAAACAGGTAAGGCACTCCATTGTCTAAACTCAATTAACCAGTCTTGGCCATCCATGTCTAACAGGCCTAAGTCTAACAATACAAGATCGTAACTTTGCTCACTTAAACGTGCAAAACCATCTAACCCTTTATCACAAATACTTAGTTCGTAACCACTGGCTTGCAACAAGGTTTTTAAAAAGCTTTGTAGAGGGGGAGAATCTTCTAATATCAAGATTTTAGTCATTACTTTTTTCCCAGATTAACTCTGCGTACGCCATATTTTTTTCTTTATCAATTGTTAATGTAAATGTGCCCTGGTGAAATTTAGCAACCACATCACAAATAATACTGCCTAACCCAACGCCTTCATCGCTACTGGTTTGCCCATTAATTACCAAGTTATTAGTTAGAAGTAACTGATAACCTACCTTTTGCTGATGAGTACGTCGCGTAAATTCAACGCTCACCTTTTTATCACCATAACGCCATGCATTTTCGAGCATATTAGCCAGCGCAATTTCTAACAAAGTCACATCCCCTTCGCATGTTGTCTGGGCGTCTATATTGGTATTTATGACAAAGTCAGTGAGTTGCTGCTGTCTTCTAGCTTTAGCTTCACTAAGTAGTGCTTGTAAGTTTATTGTTTGCCAACTTAGGTTTTCACCCATTTTATTAACTCGACTTAACTCCATTACTTTGTCAAAGTGCTCATTAAGTATTTTACTTTGTTCATAAATATTACTCGCTTGCTCTTTTATCACGCTGTCACTGAGGGTAATCTCATCATCTGCAAGCATGCTCGATGCGCCCATAATCGTTGCCAGCGGTGTACGTAAATCGTGAGACAAACTGCGTAAAAGTGCATTTTTAGCGCGCTCTAATTCCGCTTGCACCGAAATAGCAGCCGAATGTTGGCGTAATAATGTTTTTTCATGTACCTGATAAAGAAGCGAAATAGCGGTGTCAGCAAAGGATTTTTGCCCTTGCGTTAACCGTTTAGTAAAATTAAACCCGCCCCAGCTCGGGTTAACTTCACTAAGCAATATAAATTCACTATTGCCTTGCGATGCTACAGGTGTAAACGTACAACTTGCGTTTAAATGCTTACTAATGCGCTGCACAAAGTACTTTTTTTGTTCATCCAGCGTATCTAGGCTGTTTAAGTCTTTGGCCAGTTCGTACAAGGTCCGACTATTACTCGCATGTAATTGCACATCCCTAACTTTAGTACTGAGCTCGCCTGCCAATTGGCTGATCACAAAGCCAACAATCAGCATAACCATAAAGGTTACTAAATATTCTATGTTTTCAATATGAAAAGTAAAATTAGGGGCAACAAAAAACCAATCTGTACACGCCACACTCACTAAGGTGGTTAGTATGGCAAGACGACGATTACTGCGCACAGCAACCCAAGTCACCCACAATAACTGAAGCATCACGATATCGGTGGTAGTAAACCAATTACGTACAGGGTAAATGGCAATAACCACAATTAATGGCATTATAACTGCCAAAAACAATGCGTTATACCAACGTGGTTTAGCCTCTGCCTGATACATTAATTACTCCTCTAACATTTGAACACCTAGATTACTGCCTTTTTGATATTGCCTCTATAAAGTTTTTATAAAGTTTTTTATCTGATTCGTTAAATCTTTATAAAGCTTTTAACGCCTACCTACATTGTTACTTTAATAACTCATATTCTAACTTCAGCAGAAGGAGTAATACGTATGTCAGGTTGGATAAAAACAGTAAAGCGTACAGCCTTTGTATTAACTGTTTATTGACCAAATGGCTCTTTACCACTTCTCTCTTTTAACTTTAATTTAGGTATCAACATGGCACATTTTACAGTGATCGGGTTAGGTCGTTTTGGCATTGCAGCAAGCCTTGAATTAATTCATTTAGGGCATACAGTCACAGGGGTTGATAGTAACCCAAAACTAGCTGAAAAATATGTTGAGCATTTATCTGAAACCGTTGTTTGCGACTCCACCGATGAAGCCGCACTTAAAGAGCTTGATTTAGCGAGTAGTCAGGCTGTTTTAGTCGCGATTGGAGAAGACATGCAATCGAGCATTCTGTGCACACTTGCATTAAAAAACTTAGCTGTTGAGCAAATATGGGTAAAAGCGAGTACTAAAGCCCATCACACTATTATCTCTAAATTAGGTGTAACACGCATTATTCATCCTGAAGAAGAAATGGGGGTGCGCGTTGCACAAGCGCTTAATTACCCGATAGTGAACGACTATATTTCATTAGGCAATGGCTTATACGTTGTTGAAGTAAGTATAAAAGCTCACCTACATAAAACAAAACTAGGGCATCTACTCAGAGAAATAAAAGGCACTGTAGACCCTCTATTGGTAAAGCGCGCCAAGCAAACGTTTGTCAAACTTGATGACGACTTTGAGTTACATACCCACGACACCTTACTGCTATCAGGTAGCCGAGTCGAATTAAACTATCTAGCTCCAAGGCTCTTATAATCATGGTTTTATGGCACCCTCTCAAAACGCCTATTGAGCGCAAAGTCAGTGGGCATAAAAAAATCAATGCGGCTCCGCCTCTTATTTTATGTTGCAGTTTTTTAATATTAATAACGCTAGGGGCATTGGCATTAAAACTGCCTTTTGCAACCTATGAGCCTATTTCATGGATACAAAGTGCGTTTACAGCAACCTCTGCGGTGACTGTAACTGGATTAGTTGTTGTCGATACTGGTTCAGTGTTTACTCCTTTTGGACAAGGCGTTATTGCACTATTAATTCAACTAGGTGGTCTGGGTTTAATGACCTTTGCGGTTGTAACCTTAATGGCACTGGGTAATAAAGTTGGCTTTATTCAAAAAACAGTCACCAAAGCTGCTTTTAATCAAACAGATACATCTACGTTGGTCAATACCGCTAAGTCTGTTTTGCTGTTTTCACTAATCGTAGAATCTGTAGGCATTATAATTTTAACGCTGTATTGGCTACCTGAAATGGGTTTACAAAAAAGCTTTTTTCATGCTCTTTTTTATACCATTAGCGCTTTTAATAACGCAGGGTTTGCATTAAGCCCCAATAGTTTAATGCACTATGTAGAAGACCCCATTGTAAATTTAACTATTACCTGTTTGTTTATTATTGGCGGCCTGGGCTTTACCGTATTAATGGATTTATATAAATCAAAGCGTTGGGCAAAGCTCAGTCCCTACAGTAAATTAATGCTGATCAGCACTGTTATTATTAACGTCATTGCATTATTGCTTATTTACGCGATTGAATACGATAATCCAAAAACACTGCAACCACTGTCTGAAGTAGGTAAATGGTTAGCTGCTTGGTTTCAAGCTGTCACTCCACGTACTGCGGGATTCAATACCATTGCTATTGAAGAATTAAAAAATGCCAGCACCGCTTTAACTATGATGCTTATGTTTATTGGTGGCGGCTCTTTAAGTACCGCAAGTGGCATTAAAGTCGTTACGTTTATCGTTTTAATTTTAGCAACCTATAGCTACTTAAGACGTGACAAAGGCGTCACCGTGTTACGCCGAGAAATAGACAAAGATTCTGTATATAAAGCATTAGCCTTAACCGTTATTTCAGCGGGAGTCACATGGTTGGCTATTTTTACATTACTTGTCGTTGAAGATGCAGCTTTTTTAGATATTGCTTTTGAAGCGGTATCAGCACTGGGGACAGTAGGACTCTCACGCGGTTTAACGTCATCGTTATCACCGCTGGGGGAGTTTATCATTATGTTTTTAATGTTTATGGGTAGAATAGGCCCGCTCACTCTCGCCTACTTTTTAGCAAGTCCACGAAGTAAAAAACTAAGATACCCAAGCGCACAACTCTCTATTGGTTAAAAACACAAACGCGAGTTTATTAGTTAGTCCATATTTTTAAATACCCGCTATTTCGCGCTCTGTAATACACTCGTTCGAGGCCATTTCAAACTCGCGGCAAGTAAGTGGGCGGTTTTCGTAAATGGTACACATTAGTGTGTTGCGGTCGAGTGCTTGGCACCAACCGTCGTCTGCGCGTTTCATCACTTCGCTGCCCCATTTGTCGTAATCAATGTACTGAAAAGGCACTCCGGTGTCGGTTACTATGCGCACTTCTAATTGGCAGCAACATGCTTGGCAATTGGCGCAGGTTACGGGCTCAGGTGTAGAGGAAATGGTTTTACTTGGAATAACGGTATGTGGCATGGTGGCTTAAATAAAAGAAACACATAAGATAGGATACACGAGCACGCTAAACTCGCTAGTTAATTTTAATGGTGAACAAATACAGTAAAATAAAGCGTGCTGCTATTTAGCACGCTTTATTGTTGGCTTTTAATCTTAAATTAAAAGTTTAATACCACCTTCACATCATCAGACACAGCAGATGCCGAAACAAACCCAATCGTATTTGGGTTAGCTGCAACCATTTTGATCACCTCTGAGTCATTTTCTAGCTCTTTGGGTGGTGTTCCTTTTCCCGTAAAAATAAGCTTTGACCAATAGGCTCTTAACTGCGAAGCACTTTTATTAAGCAGTTTATTGTTAAACTGCTCCGTAGTAGGATTTTTTGAATCTTGTGAAATTGGAATTACCGTATTGCCATTACTAAACGACTTTTCTTTTCCGGTATAAATTCGACTAATGACGGACTCATCAAAACTACTGTCGTTTGAAGGATGTACAATAATAGCAAAATCAGCAAAGGCAACATTGCTAAACAAAAACAGTACACATAACATTAATTTTTTCATTTTTAATTCCCCTTAAAATACAACATCAACACCAAGCGTGATCGCTTTACTATCACCCGCTACCGCTAACTCGAATGAATCATCTTTTACCCTGTCGTACTGCATTTTGAGTGCCGCCGAAGGATGAAAATCCCAACGAACCCCCACCGCAAAGGTATTATGGCTTTCAGTATCCCCCTCACCTTTTTGCTCAAAATCTGAAAACATCACATAAGGCGTAATTACATCAAACCGATACCCTGCACTGATCATATAAGTGTCTAGGTTTCCGTCTAAATCTAAACGGTTAAGTTCGCTTAGTACAAAAAAATCGCCAAAATCAAAATTGGCAGCTAAGCCATAAAATTTGCCATCACGGCTATCTTTTCCCTCCCATAAAACCGGCTCTCCAGAACGAAAGCGCTTATTAGTGTATTGCATATGCGTTACTCTCAGTTCAAGCCAATCATGGCTTAACGAAAGTACACCACCTAGCATATCTTCCCAAATTTCTCGGGTAGGCTCTTGAAAGAAAAAGTCTGATAGTAGCTTATTGTCGTCATCGTCTTCTTTACCAGCATACACATTAGCAGACACACCCCATTCTCCAATCGAGCCAGAATAGAGTAGGTTTATTCCCTCATAATTAAATACTTGCCATGTATAATTGTCGGCTGGTGCACGCATCCATACATATGCGTAACCTACGTCAAAAAAATCTGAGTAATAAAAAAGAGGCAAACGTTTTTTACCCGCTTGAACCGTCCAATTATCATTTATTTCGTACGAAATATATGCCCATTCAAAATTAGCATCAAAATCATTTACACCTCGGGCAACAATTTGACCTGTGACAGATAAGCCCTCGCCAAGGTCCCCCGACACTTGTATACCAATTAACGACTCTGGAGAGAATGATAAGTCTTCTGTGTAGCCACTCACATTAGGGTAGTCAGCCAAAAAGGTTGGCTCAACACCATATTGCGGCACACCACTTCCACTTAGCACTTTACCCGCGTTAATACTTGCAAAGCCTGAAATATTAATTTCAGCGTAACTAGTCCCTGAAATAAACATTCTTAACAGCATCAATTTTTGCAGTTTCATCGTTCACCTCATTTTATATGACCTTTATAGTCATGTTGAGTATAGTTAAACGCTGAAAAAACAAACAAAAATTTAACATTTTTTATAATTTGCAGGTTTGATCATTACTTTAATGGCTATCTGCCAAGCAGTGTGGCTTTTATATCGCTATATCGTTGTTGCTCACAGAGCGCAAATCCGCTGAGTTGGCGTACTTTATTACGAGCAAATAATGGCACGCTCATACCAGCTAAAAAACGGCACTGGGTTTCAACACCCACGTTATGAACTCCCTTAGTGGCCATATGCGCCAAAAACTCATCTACTTTTTGATAAATAACCTCATCTGCAATAGTTACAGGCGCTAGTGAGTACTCTAGTTTTACAGCATTACCACGGCATACACTGCAATGCCCGCATTGCGCTGGCGCGTTTTGGTCGTCAAAATAGCGCGCTAAGTTATAACTCAGGCAAGTTTGCAGCTCAAAAAAGCGAACCAATGCGGCTATTCGTTTAATCTCGGCTTGTTCTTTATCGCTAAAATAGCTGTGTAATTGTTTTGCAAGTTCAGGGTTACTTATAACTTCACTATCCACTTTATATACTTGGGTAATACGTTTGGTTTCAAGGGTTATAAGATTTTTTTCGGCTAGGTAATCAAGCGCTGCTACTACGCGTTTACGGTCAACCTGCGCGGCTTGTGTGAGGGTGTCAAAATTAAGCGTGCCCCATATTTTTTTAAAATCGGTGTGGCTAAATATTTGCGTTAAAAAGGCTTGGCGCTGTTCGTCAAACTGGCTAAGTAGCTCGTTTTTATCAACCAAAAACTTGTATTTAAAATCGGCATAATAGGCGTACTGCGGCGTAATTGCGCCTTGCATTTCGAGTTGAACCAGCAAAGTTTTAAGTGCTAATTGGCGAATATTACTTTCGCTTGAAAGGCTGTATTCTTGCATTTCCCATTGCTGTTGGCTTTGGCGAATATCGTTAATAACGTGCTCAATACCACTAAGCTCGGGGGTGTCGCCGTACACAAAATTCTCTACTGTGTTTAGGCCATCTAAATTAGCCAATGTATAACAATTTGAAGGGTTGCCATCACGCCCTGCGCGGCCAATTTCTTGGCTGTAGTTTTCAATCGATTTTGGTAAATCGTAATGAATAACAAAACGAATGTCTGATTTATCAACGCCCATACCAAAGGCTATAGTTGCTACAACTACGTTAATTTTACCCGCCATAAAATCATCTTGAATTTGCCACCTGAGTGTATCTTCAAGCCCTGCATGATACGCAACCGCCTGAAGTCCTTGCGCACTTAGCGTGTTAGCCACTTGCTCAGCACTTTGCTGCAGTGTTACATACACAATACCTGGACCATTTTGCGCACGCACTATGTTTGTAAGCTCAGTGTTTTTATCAGCCGTTTTTACACTTAGTACACTTAAATCGAGGTTAGCGCGGTAAAAGCCCGTTTGTACAATGCACTCAGGGGCAATATTAAAACGCTCGCTCATGTCGCGTTTTACTTTTTTAGTGGCGGTGGCAGTAAGTAATAGTACCAGTGGAATATTTAGCTCTTCGCGGTATCGCGGTAGTTTTAAGTAATCGGGTCTGAAGTTATGGCCCCATTCAGATATACAGTGCGCCTCATCTACCACCAGCATAGACAGCGCAACTTGGCTTATAAACTCTCTAAATCGCTCGTTTTTAAAGCGCTCTACCGACACCATTAACACTTTAATTTTACCATTTCGCACATCGTTCATTACAGTGCTGCTTTGCATTTGATCTTGGCTTGAATCTAGGCTTGCAGCATATATGCCTTTGCTATTTAAAAAGCTAATTTGATCTTTCATTAAGGCAAGTAATGGCGACACCACTAACGTTAAGTTTGGTAAATGCATAGCCGTTAGCTGATAACACAACGACTTACCCGATCCTGTAGGGAATATAGCAAGGGACGATTGCCCATTTAAAAGCTGCTCTATAGTTTGCTGCTGCCCTGCTCTAAACTGATTAAAACCAAAATGTTGCTCAAGTGATTGTAAAAGCGGCGTATTCATAAAATGTCCTTTTTGGCGTTGATAACACAGGGCTATAACAGAAAAATGCAGCCTAGATGAAGTATTTGCAAGTTAGTATACCGTAAATTAGGGGATTTACTGCTGACATATCCATTATTTAGGCGCACACTATAGCCCCATAAAAGTGAGCGTTGCCAAAATAATTTTTTGATACCCAAGTCATTTTAAAAATAATAAAACAGATTGCTTGGGTATATTATTTTTAAGGGCATAGTCATGAACATAACCACTCCTAAGATCGTCGTTATTGGCGGCGGCGCTGGCGGATTAGAGCTTGCAACTCAATTAGGGCATAAACTAGGAAAGAAAAAACACGCAGAAATTCTGCTAATAGACAAAAACCGCACCCACATATGGAAACCGTTACTGCACGAAGTAGCCACAGGCTCTATTGACCCCGATTTAGATGGCGTAGTTTACTCTGCTCATGCCGCAAAACATCATTATAACTTCCAACTTGGTACCTTTTGTAACATCGACCAAAGCAATAAAACAATTACTCTCGCACCACTTTTTGACGAACTTGGCCACACTATTTTGCCCAAACGTACTGTACGCTACGACCACCTTGTTATTGCTATTGGCAGTGTAAGTAACGACTTTAATACCCCAGGCATAAAAGAGCATTGCTACTTTTTAGATTCAAACCAGCAAGCTGAGCGTTTTCAGCATTCTTTGCTCGATAGCTTTACCCGCCTTCATCAAGACGACAACCAACAACAATCTCTTGATATTGCCATTGTTGGCGGCGGCGCAACAGGCGTTGAACTCTCAGCTGAGCTTTACCATGTGTCTGAGCTATTAAAGCTATATGGGCTTACAAATATGTCGTCTAAGCGTTTGCACATTCATTTAATTGAAGCCGGCCCACGTATTTTACCTGCATTACCAGAGCGTATTGCCGTAAGCGCCAAACGCGAGCTGTTAAAATTGGGCGTAAACGTGCTAGAACAAACCCAAGTAAAAGAAGCCACAGAGCACGGGTTTATTACAAAAGACGAAGAACATATTAATGCTGATATTATGGTATGGGCGGCAGGCGTAAAAGCGCCAGACTTTATTAAAGACTTGGGTGTTTTTGAGCTTACCCGCAGCAACCAGATTCAAGTAAATGAGTTTTTACAAAGCACCGTAGATGAAAGCATTTTTGTTATTGGTGATTGCAGCGCCTTTACCCAAGAAGACGGAAAGCTCGTTCCACCGCGTGCGCAATCGGCCCATCAAATGGCGCTATGTGTAGAAAAAAATATTATTGCCACGTTAAAACAACAACCATTGTGCGGCTTTAAATATAGCGACCATGGCTCTCTCGTTAACTTATCGCGCTATAGCACAGTCGGTAATTTAATGGGTAACTTAACCAGTAACACCTTTTTTATTGAAGGTAAAATAGCCCGCTTTATGTATATATCGCTGTATCGCATGCACCAACGGGCCATACACGGTAGCGCAAAAACCTTTGCATTATGGATAAGCGAAAAAGTACTACGTGTAGTACGCCCTAAAATGAAATTGCACTAATAAATAACCCATGGCGGTAATAAGCAGATTTAATAAATTTTTATTACCGCTGTCTTTGATTTTTCACAATTCCCATGTAAATTTATACAAACCACTCAGGGAATAAGGCAATGACGAGTAAAACGCTAATTTTTAATTTTGATGGTACTGGTGGCGAGCCTCGCGATGCAGAGCAATTTAGCTCAGACCATTTTAAAGAAGACAGTAGTATTTCTAATATTGTTAAGCTGCACTTGTTATTAGGCGGCAAACTTGATGGTTCCCCCACTACACCTTTCTCGCAACAATTGAGCTTTTATTATCAAGGTATTGGCACTAAAGGTAGCCGGTTAAAACGCATTTTAAATCAAACTTTAGCGCCACGTGGTGACGATGTTGCCAGTATTTTAAATCAAGCCATGCGTGATTTTAAAACGCATTACCAACTAGGCGATACCCTTTTACTTACCGGTTTTAGCCGAGGTGGCGCTCTCGCTAGGCGTTTTGCAAAAATTCTGGAACCTTTGATTAGTAATAATGTGTACGTATGTGTATTTGATACCGTGGCCTCAATTGGCTTATCAAAAGTGAGTAAAGCGACACGCGGCGCAGAGCACGTTATTTTTGAAAACCACACCATTGCTAATAATATTTCACAAGCACTGCACTGCGTGGCACTTGATGAAAAACGCCGTGCGTTTGAGCCTACGCTGATGAACCATCAAAATAACATTACTGAACTGTGGTTTGCAGGCGCGCATTCAGACATTGGCGGTGGATACTACCGTGATGGTTTAGCTGATATTTGCTTACGTTATGCACTTGAGTGGATTATTGAGCAGCCGTTAGCTATTTCATTGTTAACAAGTCACGATATTAACTACAAAACTCTTCTTCCAGATAGTAATTTAATTGCACAAGACGATCTCACCGTTATCCCCGACTCACTTGCACTGAGCCACCAGCAAAATTACTTTTGGTTAAACTCGTTCTTTAAGCTGGTAGATAGAGAGTGCTTTGTGCTGGTGGATAACGAAGCGAGTAATATTAGGCCATTAGTTCACCACAGTGTGGCTACACGTATTAATAAGCTCACTAGCTACCGTCCAGAGTCACTTAAAAAACAGTCATACAACGTTAGCTACAGTGACAACAGCACCTTAAGTTTTACCGGCTTAAGTGCGCACATTACGCTTGCCAACCAAAATATGAGCGTATTAAGTATTGGCCAAAGCCAAGATGTGGTGGTATTTGCCAGTGAGTTTTATAACAAAACGGGCTTAATGCTTGAGCAGGGTGCAACTTATCGCTTTACCCCCTACCCTGATCAACACTGGTTTGACGACGGCATACAGTGTACACCTAAGGGATGGCATCGAGATGACGTGCAATTAGGCGTTAAAGAAATTCCAATGGCGTTACTTGAACCATTCAGGCGACTTCCAGATGCTCAGTGGTTCTCATTAGTTGGCGCAATTAATAATAACGAAGATTTTTTATTTAAAATAGCCAATGGCGCTACGGTGACTATTACTAAATCAGGTGAATTTAGTCCCTTCGCCAATGACTTAAGCCGCTTTTATGGCGCCAATGCAGGAAAAATAAAAGTAAAAGTAAGCCGCATAAGTTAAATGGGCTGAAGACGCGCAGCTTGATGGCGTTTAAAAGCAACGCTTTAACTGGGAACCACCGAGAAGCGAAGAAGAATACCTAGAGAAGTGACTAAACGATACGGGTGTTTTCAATGTGTAGCGCGAAGCACCTCGGTTTACTCGGTGGTCATATACAGATAACTTATACTAATTTGCTTTGGCTGCTCGTTTACTCCTCTCTCTTCTCTTTGTGCATTTTTTAATAAAGATCAATAAACTACAAAAAGGTTGAGACGTGCTTTGTTCGGGCTAGAGCTCATACAGCAAATGCGCTTCTTATTGCGTTAAATTTACATATCGTGGGCGCCTCAAAGCACCATATTATAGATAAAGACAACACACTTACCCGCATGCTGCGGCAAAAGTAGGCAGTTAAAAGTCTTATTTGATCGGTGCTATTTAAGCCGCGATTAAATAAGACTCTCGTCCTACGTGTTTGCTGCTGCGTTTAAACGAGCCTTTCCCTTTTTTAGCTTTTACCACTTGAGGTTTAAACACTTTAGAGGTTACTAAAGCCGCCAGCGCATTATGATGAATAACCCCTCGGCCGGTGTCTACCGCACTATTATTTGCGGCTTTGCTTTTCGATTTTTTAGCCATTTTATTTCCTAACTATTTATAACAATAAGAACCTTAAGAAGTGGCGATTGTATGCCTAATTTTCAAGCTTGCAAGTGTTTTAGCGCTCTTTTTCATAATAAATAAACATAAAAAAAGCGCAGTAAATAACTGCGCTTAGTAGTAACCTGAACACTGGATAATAAATCTATCTCTAGCAGCTATTTCCAGCGCTAACAGCGTTGAATTTACTTGCAATAGGCTAGCTATTGACGCGTAAATTCGCCTTGTTTCCACTGAAAACCTCTGGCTAGAGAAATAAGCTTAAATATCATCATGATAAAATTTGTTGGTATATCTCTTAACCAGAGTTCAGGTTAAATAGTTTTTAGCTCAAGTAATTAAAATTCAAAGCTTACTTTTGCGTAGTAAGTACGCCCGTCAAAACCATAAGGCAATGCACGTACAGGATATTTAAACGCACCATTGGTGATAAAGTTTAGCACTTCGTCGTCACCCAACTCATTAGGTGTTTCATCAAATACGTTGTCGGCACCAACCGAAAGCGTAAACATCTCATTAATGTCATAACTTACGTTTACATCAACCAACACTGCTGATTCAACTGTACTTGTTGGTTTAAACGACCCCGTTGGCGAAAGTTGACCGGGTAATGAAATATGGTCGTTACCAAAATATTTTACATCGGTTTCGCCAAAGTAGTTAAAACGAAGCGTTGAAGTATATGCGTCGCGCGCATAATCAAATGTCAGTGTTGCACGTTCACTTGGCTGCCCATCAGTAAAAAAGCTACGTTGTAAGTCATCAAAGGCAACCGCTTCTGGAATACCTTCTTCAGCATTAACGTCATCAATTTTAGTGTCGCTCAGATTACCAGCGAACGTAACACCCAAATTAGCACCGTCAATTTCAGTACGGTATGAAGCAATAATATCAACACCTTGCGTAGTAGAATCAACGGAGTTCGAGAAGTAATTAGCCTGTACCGCACCTGTAGCTTGAAGCGCAGCAAGCGCGTCTGGACTAAACGAGACGTCGTCAGCCGATAACAAACTTCCTAACGTTATGCGGTCTTTAATTTCCACACGGTAAAAGTCAACTGTAAGTGAAAGCTCGCTGCTTACATCGTAAACAAACCCCGCGCTGTAGTTAGTTGAAGTTTCAAGCTCTAAAGTGTCAACCCCTAACGCACTCGGAAATGCCGTACCTGTGTTAGCAGTAAACGACTGAGTTAACGAGCCATCCGACCCTAGGTTGGTTGTAAACGCAGTATAACCGCTTTGCTGAAGCGAAGGCGCTCTGAAGCCAGTTGATACCGCACCACGAACAGCAAAGTCATCATTAAACTCGTAACGTGTCGCTAGTTTACCTATTAAATCGTCACCCGCATCTGAAAAGTCTTCAAAGCGAAGTGCACCACTAACGTTCCATGCATCTGTGATCATCGTTTCTACATCAACAAATACGGCATAACTATTACGATCGCTCTCGTTTGCCGCTTCTGGGCGTAGGCCGTTGTAAGCCTGAAATCCACACTGCGCAAATTGGTTTTCATCATTAACTGAAGGGTATGAAGTGTCAGTATTAGCTAAACCACAGGCATACGACGCTTGGCTGCCTGGTACTATTTCGTAATTTTCTTTACGGTATTCTGCGCCAATAGTTACGTATAATGGTTCACTGCGACCAATATCTACAATGCCGTTAAAATCGGCATTAAATGTAGTTTGATCAAATCTAAATCCACCTGAATAGCCACCTGTTGGGCCTGCATTAGCTGCAATATCAGCATCGCTTGCTTCAGGGTTATTAAATAAATACTCGGCAGCGTATGACGCATTTAAGGTATTACGCGAGGTAAAGTCGTATTGGTTTTCACCATATACAGCCGACACATCGTAAGTCCAATCAGGGTTTATGTCGCCTTTAAACCCTATTGCAAATGAAAGATCTTGAGCTTCATTGTATATACGCGGTAAAAAGCCATCACTGTATACTTGAGTCACGTTTTTAGACGCTTCGTTAAAGTTACGATAAAAACCATTACCCAACGCGCTACGTTCTGAGTAACCACCAAACGAGTAAAGCTCGCTATCGCCAACAGGCAGTGCCATATTATAAAACAGTGATGTAAATTCGCTATCAGCGTTACCCTGTCCCCAGCGAACATCCTCTGAAAGCGTTCCAGGTGCTACATTTAATGAACCACCCGTATCGCGCTCTGCACGGTTAGTCCCGTCGGCATCTCGATACTCCAGTGATAAATTAATAAAACCGCCTTCATTACCTAACTCAAAACCACGGTTTAAGCCTGCAGTAACCGTATCGCCATCGCCTTCGCTTGTGCCGCCATACTGAACAAAGCCCGTTGTTACACCTGTTGAATTATTAAGTGATAAATTGATTACACCCGCTATTGCATCAGAGCCATATTTTGCCGCTGCGCCATCGCGCAGTACTTCAACACCTTTAAGCGCAGTTAACGGAATTGCGTTCATATCGGTACCCGCAGCACCTGCACCAACCGTCCCATTCAGGCCAAAAATAGATTGATTATGACGGCGCTTGCCGTTAACCAATACAAGTGTTTGATCGGGTTGTAAACCACGTAAGGTCGCGGGTCTAAATAAGTCAGAACCATCAGAGACCTGCGTACGCGAAAAGTTAAATGAAGGGGCTGTTGCTTGTAAGCTTTGGCCAAGCTCAGTATAACCGCCTTTATTTAAATCATCCGAGTCTATTAAATCTATTGGCGAAGATGACTCGGTTGATGTGCGATTTGAGACTCGTGAACCTAAAACAGATATTTGCTCAATATTTTTGACAGCTTGAACGGGAGCTTCTTGTGCATTTACAACGCCTGGTGCGCATACTGCAAACGCAACTGACGCTGCAAGTGTATTTAAACGATATGTTGACATAGTGACGACCCTGTTTATGTGTGTTCTTATAATTTATATAGCGATTGTGTATCGCCAATGAGGAACATCCTAGCAACATATACAAGCAAAAAGAAATGAAAAAATTTAAATTTATGACCTAAATATGCAAATTAAATTCAACTAAAGAAAAAACAACCTCAAAACGATTAAAATTAAAGCTAATAAAGAATTGAAATTATAAAGCAAATAATTAACACCTTATTTACAAAGGGTATTTATATACAAAGTTATACTTTTAAGGGAAATAAGCATGAAATGGATGTACCTGTATCTAAAATACTATTAACGCGCACCTTTCCTGCATGTTCTTGCATAATTGATTGCACAAGCGTGAGCCCCATACCTGTATTTTTACCCACCTCTTTAGTTGTGAAAAAAGGGTCAAACATCTGCTCTTGAACCTGGTTTGACATACCACAGCCATTATCTTTTATCTCAACACAAATATAATTATCTTTTTCAAAAATGCTCACATCAACAATGCACCCTTTAGTGTCGTTATGCTCGCATGCATCTCTGGCATTAAGGAGTAGATTAACAAATAGCTGATTAATTGATGCTAAATTGCAATATATCGGGGAGGTATTTTCAAAGTGAGTATTAACTGCACATAATTTAAGCTGGCTTTCGAGTAAACGCAGTATATTGTTAGCAACATCAGCCATGTTAACAAGTTGCATTGCGTGGTGCTCATTAGAGTCCATAAAGTTTAGCAAGTTTTGAACACAATAATTAACCTGCTTTAGGGTGCTGGCACTTTCTTTTATTCTTGGTGATAAATCATTGCTGATCCAAGCAAATGGGTGTTGTAAATTAAGCAAATCAAGCTCGTGTTTAAACTGGCTTTCTTTTAGCTCACCGTTTAAGTATTGCTCACTTATATTTAATACTGAGGTGATAATTGGGCTCGAATAATTAAAGCTATCAACAGTACCAATAGCTTTCAGTAAAGGCGTGTTTATTTCTGAAGCTGCGTCAACGCTCAAAGTACCTAAAGTCGCCATTTTAGTACTCTGCACTAACATTTTTTTATAACGAGTTAGTTCGGCTTCTTTTTCGCTGATTTGCTTTTCGAGCTGTTTACGTTTTACCTGCTCGTCTAAAAGTGCACTCTCTAAATTACTTTCTACTTCATTCATGCCAGAATCCCTATAGCTATTGCTTTAATATTTAGTTCGCAAATTATAAACACGCAACCTAAGTAGCTTTATTAATGTAAACAAAAGTAATGACCGATTTGATTTCTCACCAATCAAAAGTGCCAATTGCTTCATAAATTGATGAATCAACACCATGATGTTGGCAAAAAGGAATCAAAGCCTCGTTAGATTGTTTATACAAAAGCTTTTGCTGAACAATAAACAAAACATTACCCAACTTGTCATCAGGCGCTTGAAGCTCGCTAGAGTTTATAATTAATGAACACACTTGAGAGCTATAACCCCAAAGTTTCATCACATAAGCAGAAATGTGTAAATAAGAAATGCCGTTTTCAGGTAACGTCTCTTCTGCACTTAAATCACTTTGCTCTTCTCCTCCAAGCTTTATTAATTTGCCAACAAAACTTAACAGTGCAACAGAAAAAAGCAGCGCCTGCTCTTTTTGACTCATTTTTATATGTTGTGCAAATTTTTTAACACAGCTCGCGTAATGTGTAGCTTGAGATAAATGTTGTTCATGCTCACTCGCAGGTAAACGTGTTTGGCTGTCCTGAGCTACTAATAACGATGTACTAATTGATAATAATATAGTTGTGCCAAGGCGAGACACCGCTTCTTCAATTGAACTCGTTTCACGCGTAAACCCTAAGTAAGCCGAGTTAGCGAGTTGTAGTAATTTAGCCACAATAATTGGCTCTTTAGCTACCACTTCAGCAACGTTAGCCAAGTCGAAATCGTCACTGTTTATTAGGTTGTTAAGCTCTTTAAGTAGTAAAGGGTAAACAGGAAAACTAGGCATTGAGCCTAACTTGCGTCTCATCGTATCTGAAAATGGCAACCCCTTTAAATCGGCAACATTTTCAAACAATAAGATTAAATTATCTTTATTAAATGGCTTTGCCAGGTACATATGCACAACGTTACTTTGCCGCATTTTTGAAGTTAACGATGAATCGCCTGTTAGCAGCGCCCTAACCGGGTACGGGTTTTCAGTTAAGCAGCGCTCTAACACATCAAGTCCGTTAATATGCGGCATTAAATAATCGCTTATGACTAAATCAATGGTTTTATTTTCTTTAAGGACTGCCCAAAACTCATCTAACTCAGTAACCGTAATTACGTCTGCAACAGGGTAAATTCGATTAATTGTTCTTTGAAGAGCCTTTAAAATAAAACGCTCGTCGTCAAATAAAACTATGGTCATTGTGTTCATTGAGTTCATTGAGTATCGCACTTATTTTTAATCGTTAAATAGCGACAAAACTCATCAGCATGCAAAGGTTTAGAAAAATAAAAGCCTTGAATATAATCACACCCCAGCTTTTCAACTAACTTACATTCGTGCACGGTTTCAACACCTTCTGCAATTACTTTAAGGTTTAAATCATGCGACATGCGCACAATGTTTCTGATCATGCTTTGCATTTCAAGTGATGAGTCCAAACCACTAATAAGCTCTTTATCTAATTTAATCGCATCAATAGATAACTTAGAAAGATACGCAAGCGATGAATAACCAATGCCAAAATCGTCAATTTGCACTTCAAAACCCAAGTCGCGTAGCCTTGTTATTTGCAGCTGACATTCGTGTAAGTCATCCATTAAATACGTCTCTGTAAGCTCAAACTGAATACTTGATGCACACAGGCCATTTTCTTTTAGGCGCGCTAGCATAAAGTCTATCCATTCAGGGTCTTCTTTAATTTGCCGAGCAGAAAGGTTTATAGCGAGTTTACCTACTTCAACTTTTTGCTCTTGCCAAGTTTTAAGCTGCTTAAAACTTTGAGAAATGACAAATCGGCTAATAGCAATAATTTGGCCATCGCATTCTGAAATAGGTATAAATAAACCAGGAGACACCCACCCATACTTTGTTGGTTCGTACCAACGAATAAGCACTTCGGCACCACTTACTTTATGTGTTGTTAAATCTATTTTAGGCTGAAAACATAAACTAAATTCTTCGTTATCAATTGCTTTAAAAAGTAACCGGCTTAACTCAAAGTTTTTTCGGTAGTCATTCACAAGCTCTGCATCAAAGCGGGTAAAAAATCGTTGCTGTTTTTTAGCCAAGTAGTTCATATTCAAACTAAGGTGATTAACTAACTCTTTGCCCGTTAAAACATCGTCAGGAAAAATGCCGTACACACCATAAAGCTCTAAACTCATTCCTTTGTAACGTTGGGGGATAGCCTCTGTAAATAAGGTCATTGTTTTATTAAGTGCGGCAAGTAATGTGGCATCGTTACTTGCGTGAGGCACAGATAGCATAAACTGGTTAGAGTGCTTTTGACACATTTTTACCTTCTCACCAAAGGTATTGTGCAGTACTTTTGCAAGCAAATGTGTAAATTCGTAAGCGCTTTGGTAATCTAATAAATCCGCTATAAGTTCAAATTTAGCAATACCGATAAAAATAACCGTGTAACTGGTATTTTCACTTTCATAATCATTTAGCTGTTGATAAAAAACGGGCTCTTTAATAAGAAACTCACCAAAGCTTTCTATTAAAAATTTGTTACTCGATTTACTCGGGTTAACCGACAACTTCAGTAACTGACAAAAATCATCAGACCAATATCGCTCCAAAATGAACTCGTATTCCTTTTCGCTCTCGGGACATTTACGAGCAATAAATAGCATGTCGGTTTTGTTATTTAAAAAAGCCGTTAAGTCAGTTTTGTTTTGCTGTGAATCTATACTGGTTATGTAATCATCAACATAGCTGTATAATCCAGGGAAAATAGTCTGGGCGGGGGCATTAAAGCGAGTTATTTTGCCTTCCTCATTTATTTCAATAAGTGCCGTTACGCTTCCAAGTAGTAGTTGATCACGCTCGTGCTGTGCAATGCGTTTGCAATACAGCCTTTGTGCTTGTTTAATTGTGTCAACCAGCTCACCTTCGCCCCATGGCTTTTGTAAAAATTTAATCGCAAGCCCTTGATTAAGAAGCTCAACAACCGAATTAAAATCAGCATGACCACTAAGCACTATGTTTATTATATCTGGCCAATGTTTTTTGGTTTCTCTTAGTAAGTCGGCCCCTGTCATTTTAGGCATTCTGTAATCGGTAATAATCACCGACACATCATGTACTTTTAAGTAAGCCAGTGCTTGTTGTCCACTAGTCGCTAGCCCTACTTGTTTAAAGCCGGCGCGCTTTAAAACGCGCTTTAAAGAGCGTAAGACATTTTCTTCATCATCAACCAAAAGGATACTAGGTTCCACTATTGGCTCCCATTGTTATTTAATCTCAAATAAAGATTAAAACGGCTAATACGACAGCGAATAAAGCACTTATCGTCATTTAAATTGTTATGGCTATAACTTACATGTTTTTTTACATAACCCTATTGCAAAAATATCGCTTGCTATTTACAAATCAAAAAGCAACCCTAAAAAACTAAATAACCCAACAAAAAGCAATACAATATAACTAGAAAGATACTAACGTATATTAATAAATACCTGCAATACGTATAAGGTCTTAATGTGCACGGCTAAAAATTGCCATTAACTAGATTAATTTAAAGGCGCTTCAAAGGTGTTAAACACAAACGTAAAGCAAGTGCCTTCCCCCTCTTTGCTCAACACATCTATACCTGCCTCATGCTCCTCAATAATTGTATACACCTCAGACAAACCTAACCCCGTTCCTTGTCCAATTTCTTTGGTTGTAAAAAACGGATCAAAAATGCGTTCCAAGTCAGACTCTGCAATACCGGCACCAGTATCTTTAATTATTAATGTTATTTTGTCGCCATGTTGCTTACAGTCAATGGTAAGCGTTCCTCCAGTGTCCATAGCTTGCAACGAATTTAAAATCACATTAAATAAGAGCTGCCTTATTTTGCCAGCTTTACCCTTTATAAAAACCGGCTCTTGGGGTAAGTCTTTTTCAACCTGAATTTTATATTTAAGCTCATTTTTAAGCACAACTAGCGTAGATTCAATTTCGGCGCATAGGTCTACTTCTGTCCAACTTTCTTCATCGCTTAATGCAAAATCTCGTAAGCTATTAACAATTTTTTTAACTCGCTCTGCGCCATCTAGCGACTCATCGAGTAGCTCTGGTAAATCTTCTAGTATAAAGTCAACACCCTGGCGTTCGTATACATCCTCAAGTAACTTTATAAAGCGATCCTCAGCCTGTTTTACAATGATTTTTTTTTGTGTCTGCGTTGTTTTTATTAGTTTTAGCGCATAATCCTTGAGTGTTTCTAGGTTTGAGCTCACAAACCCTATTGGGTTATTAATTTCATGTGCAACCCCTGCAGCCAACTGACCTATAGACGCCATTTTCTCTGACTGGAGCATTTTCTTTTGCGCTACTTTTAACTCTTGATGCAGTGCCTTTAATTGTTGATGCTCGTCTTCTAGCGCATTTTTTAAATCAGATTGCTGAATAAAATAACTGGCCTCTGCGGTTACATCTGTCACAAAAATACTGACATGCGTCACCTCCGCATTTTCATTTGATAGCGGCATAAATTGCACATTTTGGTACATTTGCGACTCATCCCCGGTAATAGGACGACTGCTTCGCATGGGGAATACATGGGGGCGTTGTTGCCAGTAACTAAAGCTTGGGTTTTTTAAAATAAATACACTGTCAATTTTACGTTTTAAAAAACGCGCTTGCTCTTCAAATACAGTTAATAGAGGTTGGCCAACTAAATCGGGTTGGCGAATGGTTAATCCACCTAAAAACGTAGGGTTAGCGAAAGTGATTGTCATATCCTGATTTATAATACAGGCACCAATAGGAAGTTGATCAATGACACGTTCAAACTCGCTTTTTTCCATCAATCCTCCAATAAGGCTTTGATTGGTATTAACAGCTGTTCTATAGACCCTTCACTTAAGCCAATGAGTATGCGCGCATCAAATTGCATTTGCTCAATAAAAAATTCAACTTCTATAATTAAAATAGACGACCACTCATTACTATGAGCAGATTGCACCGGATAATAAAACGCAGGCATATTTAATTGCGTTGATAACTCAAGCTGGCTGGTAAAGCCTTGTAAGCAAGCAGCAGATAAAATGTTGGTAATTTCTAAAACAAGTTCTTCTGTTGCGGCTTCATCGAGCGGTAAGTCAAAATCCATCACTTGAGCCAACGCATTGCAACCGTCTTTGTGCATGCTCATTATCACTTCACCACGAATGGTGCCTGTGAACGACTGCCGGGCAAACCAGTTATTTGAAAGGCTATTAATCATTCCCTGAAAATCTTCAGGAGACATTGCTTGAATAGCAGGAATAGACAAAGACACTTTGGTTTGAATCAGTCGAGCAAGCGCATCGGCCGCTTGCCCCATAGAAATGTTCATTATTTCTTGAAGCGCATCGCGCTCGTCTTCGTTTATTTCAATCATAATAAGCCAACATCCAGCAAGGTTTCGCGTAATTGGTCGGCTTTTAAAGGCTTTTGTAAAAACCTAAAAGCGCCCATAGAGCTAACAAGCGCCTGTGCTGCAGGTTGAATATCTGCACTAATGACTATAACAATGGTTTTTTGATGCTCTTGATGCAGCTCTTTTAACACTTCAAAGCCATCCATTTGTGGCATTTGCAAGTCTAAAAACAGTACCTCCGCTAACCCAGCATGCACAGCGTCTAGCGCTTCAACTCCATTTTTAGCTTCGTGAATCGTAATATCCCAATCTTCAGGAAGTGCGCGTTTAATTGTTTTTCTTGAAAGTGCTGAGTCATCAGCTATTGTAACCGGTATTGGCATACAGTCCTCGCTATACAATATTAGTACGTAACCTTCTGTTTTAGAGTAGAAGTAATTAGTAATTTCTGCAAAAAAATAGCCTAAAAATTCGCTTTTTACGCTGGGTTTTTATTGTTTTTTTATGCATTTTAAATTCACGCATTAATAAAATTTGTTGTGGTTAATAAAATCTGCCAATTCAGTTGTTTATAAGCCGAGGTTAGACTAAATTTAACCGTATATCAGATTTGGCTGGCTTTACTTTTATGCAAAAAACCTCTGAACTAGAAGAATTTAACAACAGACCTGCCCACATTTTATGCCTAGACGACGAGGCAAGTGTTTTAAAGTCACTTGTACGACTATTACGGATGAACAAATTTAATGTGGTTGTATCGACCGACGGACACGACGCACTTCAAAAAATGTCAGCCACACAGTTTGATGTGGTCATAAGTGATATGCGTATGCCCAAAATGAGCGGCGCAGAGTTTTTAGCAAAAGCAAAAAAGCTAGCCCCTGATACACAACGTATTTTATTAACCGGCTATTCTGATCTAGAGTCAACGGTTAGCGCAGTAAACGATGGGGGGATTAACGCCTATATTCAAAAGCCATGGCAAAACGATCACTTAATTAGTGTTATAAAATCAGCAGTTGAAAAGTTTCGCTTAAAAAAGCACAACGAACTACTTCAAGCACATGTCAAAAAACAAAATGCGCAATTAACCGAACTGAATCAGTCGTTAGAACTCAGAGTAGAAAAGCGCACAAAGCAAATAAAACAAGTGCTCAGGCAGCTTGAAAAAGCAAATGAACGAGAAAAAAACGAGCATAAATCTACTGTAGAGCTGCTTTATAATTTTATTAATGCAAACCCTTATCTCGATGGCAACAGAGCACAAAACATTGCCAATACCTGTACTCATATTGCCTTGTATTTAAATGCATCACAAAAAAGTATCGAACTTGCGCCAACTGCGGGTTACCTAGCACAAATAGGATTGCTAGCCATGGACCCCGATCTTTATAAAAAACCAGTGAATAAACTAACCGAAGCACAACGCAAAACCTTTTACACACACCCAAGCACCGCGCAACTAATGCTTATGCCTGCACTGCATTTACACGATGTATCTGATGCTATTTACTATCAATATGAGCGCTATAACGGCAACGGGTTACCAAAAGGGCTTTCGGGTAACGAAATACCCATTGGCGCCATGGTATTAAGCGTTGCACGTGATTATTGGGAAGCTTATGAGCAAAGTGTGGGCGACAACGAGGCCGAACACCACCAGCACGCACTCGACACTATAAAACTTTACAGCGGTACGTTTTATCATCCAAAAATTGTGCGAGCACTTGAAGCCAGCCACAACAAAATGAAAGAGAAGAAAAGCACAGCGGGTTCGGTCACTATTTGTAATGCTCAAGAGCTTAAAGAAAATATGGTATTAGGGAACTCGATACAAAGTCACACTGGCATTATGTTATTACCTAAAGGCCACGTGTTTAGCCGTAAATCAATTGAAAAGCTACAACAGCTTGAAGCAAAAAAACCAACCCCCTTTAGAATTATGATTAAAAGCGCTAAATGATTGATCTAAAGCAGGCTTTTTTTCGTTACAATAGGCCTAAAATATACATATAACATTGCTTGAAGGAGCACAACGTGTCGCGATTTTCTGCCGTAACCGACAATCCCCACGACGGGCGTTTTAATCAAAAAACGGGAATACTACTTACTAATTTAGGGAGCCCAGACGCCCCAACGGCTGCGGCACTACGTATTTACTTACGCGAGTTTTTATCTGACCCACGCATAGTAGAAATACCACGCCTTGTTTGGATGATCATATTACATGGCATTATTCTGCGAGTACGTCCAAAACGTTCAGCAAAGTTATACAAGAGCATTTGGACAAAAAACGGGTCACCCCTCACGCACATTACGCGCCAGCAAAGCGAAAAGCTCAACACATTGTTAAAGCAAAAAGGCTACACAAACACCGAGGTTGTTATGGCAATGCGCTACGGCAATCCTTCAATAGAAGCAGGCCTTGAAGAGCTAAGAGACAAAGGCCTTACACGCATAATTATCATGCCAATGTATCCGCAGTATTCAAGCCCTACAACAGGGTCTACATTTGACGCTGTATCAAGCGTGCTGCGCAAATGGCGCTGGGTGCCAGAGCTTCACTTTATAAACGGCTATCACAAAAACACCACTTATATTGAATCGTTAGCTAATAGCATAAGCGAAGATCTAGCAGCCAATGGGATGCCGCAAAAAATTGTTTTTTCGTACCACGGTATGCCAAAACTATTTTTAGACAATGGCGACCCGTACCATTGTCTATGCTTGCAAACAACGCGACTTGTTGTTGAAAAGCTTGGCCTTGATAAAGACAATGTCATTAGCACTTTTCAAAGCCGATTTGGTAAAGCAGAGTGGTTAAAGCCTTATACCGACGCAACACTAGAAAGCCTGCCAGCTGAAGGAATTAAAGACGTTGCAATTATAAGCCCAGCTTTCAGCGCCGACTGCCTCGAAACTCTTGAAGAGTTAGAAGGCGAAAACCGCGAAATATTTGAAGAAGCAGGCGGCGAAAAATACCGATACATCCCAGCTTTAAACGACAGAGACGACCACATTGAAGCCATATTTGATGTGCTAAAACCGATGCTGTAATCAACTCAATATAATAAACAAGGCGTTAATATTAACGCCTTTTTTTACGCCCATTATTCACAAAGAGGGTAAGAGACGCTGCGCTTTTAGAGTTAGTGAAAAGCCCATCATTTACAATGCCATGGCTGAATTTACCTGTAGACGCGCAGCTTGCTGGCGTTTAAAAGCAACGCTTTTACATTTAGTCGATTTATTCGTAAACGTAACTAACTTAACACCGAGAAGTGACTAATAACTACTTTTTAACTCTGTGTAGCGCAAAGCGCCTCGGTGTGCTCTGTGGTAATATTTATTTTTAAATAACAAGAAGCTGCCGCTTCTAACGTGAGCAAGCTCTACGTCTACAAAAACAAACTAAACATTGGTATTGCTCGGCTCATTTACTTCTCATTCACTCCTCTTTGTGCATTACAGTTTTAAAAGCCAATTGATCACAAAGAGGGTAAGAGACGCTGCGCTTTTAGAGTAGTAATTAAGTGACTCGTTATTAAAACCAATAACTTAAATCAAGTAGCTTTGCTCTTCTCATTTACTCCTCATTCACTCCTCTTTGTGCATTACAGTTTTGAAAGTCCATTATTCACAAAGAGGTCAAGAGACGCTGCGCTTTTAAGTAACCCACCATCATTAACCCTTGCGAGTGATCATCACGGTGCACACTCCCGCAATAATTCCCCAAAAAGCAGATCCTACTGAAAACATCGTTAAATCAGACGCCGTCACCAAAAACGTCACTATTGCAGCCTCAGTATATTGCGAACCCGTTAACGCCTGCTGCAAACTATTAGCAATAGTGCCAAACAAAGCGATACCCGCTAACGCCAAAATAAGTGCCTGCGGCAAACTTGCCACCAAACCGACTAAAGTTGCAGCACACAACGCCATTAAAATATAAAACACACCGCCCGCAATACTTGCCCAATAGCGTTTATCCGGGTTTTTATCAGCCTCATCACTCATACAAATAGCCGCCGTAATAGCAGCTAAATTAATTGAATACGCTCCAAATGGCGCACAAAGTACATTTACCAGCCCCGTCACATTAAGCGATGCCGAAATAGGCGCTTTGTAATTATGCGCCTTTAACACAGCAATACCTGGCAGATTTTGAGAGGTCATTGTCACAATATATAAAGGTAAACCAATGCTTATACAGGCTTGTAAATTAAACGAAGGCGCAATATAGGTAAAGTGACTCATTTTCCACTGTAACGCACTGGTATCTATGTAGCCAAATTGCCACGCTAATAACACACCAACAATCAATACACTTAACATCGCAAAGCGCGCAAAAAAGCGCTTACCCACAAAATAAACCAATACCATTAACCCTATAACTAAGGGCATATCGTTCATAAAATTAAATACATCTATACCAAAAGTAACCAGCACACCCGCCAACATAGCACAGGCAAGCTCACTGGGTATTCGGTTCATTATTTTTTCAAACCATCCCGTAATCCCCGACAAAAAAACCAACAACGCGGCAAACATAAATGCCCCAACGGCTTCGTTCAAGTTATACCCCTGTGCGCTTGATATAAGCAAAGCAGCCCCAGTGGTCGACCATGCAATTAAAACAGGAACTTTGTAATAGTAAGATAAACCAATTGAGGTTGCTCCCATTACTAAACCTAGCATTAAAATCCAGCTAGCAACTAAATCAGGCGTTCCCCCCAGGGTGATCACAACCTGATAAATTAATGCAATAGAACTTGCAAAACCAATAATCACTGCCACTAATCCAGCGGTTGCTCGGTTAAGTAATTGATCTGAAAACGTCATAAATCCCTCTTGCATTTATTTTTATGCACACAACATACGTTGCGCAATTTCACATTGCAATTGGCTATTAGTGTAAGAATCGTGAATTATTTTCATTTTTATTTTAAAAAATTTTGAGCCCTTAAATTGTTGCACTTTAAAAAATAAAGAAGTACCTATAAAAGAGCCACAGACCGCATAAAACCTACAAAAAGCAATACCTAAAATGTACTAAAAACGAGCTAATCATTACTTTACAACAACTTAAAAAATCAAAAAGCAATACATTAATACTATAAAAACAAACTTGATCTAATCACCCACTTAGTATAAAACGTAACAAATAGTTAACCAAAAACACCAAAAGAGAAACAAATGAAGCGTTTAATCATTGCTGCCGTTGCTACTGCTGTACTCGCATTTGCCATTTATAAATTAGTAATCGATACCAATAAAGCCAAAGAGCCTATTGCCCCAATAGCGATCGATTTTGTGCCTGTTGATCTGCAAAAAACACGCACAAACAAAGCGCCAGCGCCTATTGATATGAGTAAAGACCCTATAAAAGCCACACCCAAAATAGAACAAACAGCCCCATTTGAAAGCTTTGACGCGGTAAACCGCTTATCTGATCGTGCAAAAGTAGTGCTTACAAATGCCAAAGTACTGCCTACCGACCTTAATAACGAAGCCTACATAGAGTTTGATCTAGCCACTTTACAAGCACTAAAAACAGGCGAAAACTTTGATTTAGCTATTCCACAAACAACCGAAACTTATACAGCCGAAGTCACTAACGTTATTGAGTCAGCAAATGGTGACAAAAGTATTTTTGGAAAAGTACTCGGCGTTGACGGACGTATGCACAACACGGTACTTACCGTTGGGAAAGACGCTATATACGGCCAATTTACTGCGCCTTCTGGAAACTACGTATTTGAAAGCAAAGGCCAATACGGCTGGATAGCAGCTAAACGCGACTTATATAAAAGCCATATTGAGCACGACGTAAGTACCCCACAACCAAAAACCGATAACACTGCCGATATGTTTGCTCCTAAAACCGACGGCTAACCACTATTCCGCCCGCTTAATTAAATACTATCGCGGATTGCTATTACCTAATTTTTTATATTAAGCCCCATTAAATGGCTGCTTAAGCGTGCTCGTTATGCTTAAGCAAAATTTAATAATAACTATATTAACCACTACAAAAGTAAGGAAATACAACAATGAAGAATGTAATCATCAAAACAGCAGTAGCAGCTGCATTGTGCGCTGCAAGCACAGCTCAAGCAGAAACGATCGATATTGGTATTTTATATACCGACCAATCGGCTGCAGCAACCAGCAATATTAATACAAAAATTAACCAGCTTATTGCATTTAGTAATCAAGTTTACAGCCAAAATGGCGTAGATATTACGCTGCGTTTAGTGGGTTCGCAAAACTTAGGCGACTACGCAATTACCCCATCAGAAGATTGGCTTAATGCAGTAACAAACAGCAGCTACGTAGATAACCTGCGCACAGGCTGGAAAGCCGATATGGTAGCAGTGCTAGGTATGGGTCAAAGTGCAGGTGCTGGCTTAATTTCATGTGGTTTAGCATGGGTTGGACAAGGTACAAACGGCAACCTTTACAGCTCTATGAGCGATCGTATGTACTCAATTACAGCGATTGACTGTGGTGCAAGCACATTTGTACACGAGCTAGGCCATAACCAAGGCTTAGCGCATTCACGTAAACAAGGTGATACGTCGGGTGGTGTTTACACTGACGGCATGGGCCACGGTGTACAAAACGAGTTTGCAAGTATCATGGCGTACCCACAAGTATTTGGTAGCGCAACACAGTACGATTACTTCTCTAACCCAAATTGGAGCGTAAACGGTATTCCTTACGGTATTACTAACCAGGCATACGCAATTCGCACGGTAACGGCAACAAAAACAAGTATTGCTAACTTTAAGTAAAATAGTAAAAGCGGGCATATGTAATGCCCGCTTACGTTATTTTGTTAGTCCCTTTGGAGCGCGTTATGCGCTCTTTTTAATGCACAACAACTTTTTGCTTAATAGCCGGCATTAACGTTTTACCATCGCCATCTACCTTATTTAATAGCTTTAAGCCCATTACTTTTGCAAGCACTGGGTAAATGTCGAGGTTATTTACTTTTTTAAGGCTTACACCTTGTTTAAATGCAGGCCCAGTGGCAATAAACGTGGCTGCCATGTCGTCTGTGTAAGCGTAACCGTGTGTGCCAACATACGTCGATTTACCCTTACTGGTAAATACAGCAGGCGCGTTAGTTTGCACTATAATATCGCCCACACGGCTCCCTTTATTATAATGATACCCAGCCAACTGCTCATCGGTTAATACTGCATAGCGGCCTTTTGCCGCGTCGCGTAAGCGTTTTTTGTAATTGGCGATGTTAGCTGGGCTGGTTTCGGGTTTTGCATAAATAAGTAAGCGAGGCCCCGTGTTTTTAACTATAAAACCGTCATCACTAGGTAACGTGTTTAACAAAATGCTTTTATCAGGGTCAACAACCGCCATACCATGGTCCGACACAATCACTAAATTCACATCTTGTTCTAATTTATTTAAACGCGCTTGCAACTGCCCCATTAACGTATCGAGCTGTTTAACTGCATCACGTGTTTGTGGCGCATCGGGGCCAAATTCGTGCCCCATGCTATCGACTAACGAAAAATAACTCGCAACAAAGCGAGGGCGCTGCGCCTTAGGTAAGCTCAACCACTGAATAATTTGGTCAACCCGGCCTTGGTACTCACTATGTTTAGAATAATGATAAAAATAGTCGGGAGTCATACCATTAAACCTCGCATCCGACTCAGGCCAAAAATACGCCGCCGACTTAAGCCCCTGCATTTTAGCTAAGTTCCACAGCGGAATGCCTTTAACCCACGTACTGTCGCCTAATGCTTTACCCATGCTGTAACATTCGTTATTACGCGCTTTGTCGCAAAATTTGTTATCAACAATGCCGTGATTTACTGGCAATAACCCAGTCACAATAGAAATATGATTAGGAAACGTTTTAGTGGGGTAAACCGGTATTAACTTTTGTGCTCTTACGCCTTTATCAGCCATGGCTTTTAAATTAGGTGCACCGTGTTTTTCAATGTAGTCCCATCTAAAACCGTCAATCGACACAAGCACTACTGTTTGCTCTTTTGCCGCAAATGCTAAATGGCTAGTTAGCACCAAAGATGCCAATATCATTACCTTTAAAAACACATACTTCATTATAAATACTCGCCTACATTAAAATGCGTTAAATACTGAAAAATATAGATTTATAATACAATTGCTGGCCCTTAAATGATACAAGCACCTGTACCTAACTCGTCTAGATGTATATATTAACAAGTAAGTATTAAAAAAGAATGACACCGCGCACTTACTTTGCCAGTCGTCAACACCAAACAAGGACACCGATGACTATCGACTTTAGTAAAAAAATAACCCCCGCGCGCATGTACCGAACCACCTCTAATTTACAAATGGCGCTTGAAAGCGACCGTGGTCGCATAATGAACAGCGCCGCTATTCGTCGCTTACAACAAAAAACACAAGTATTTCCGCTTGAGCGAAATGCCGCTGTGCGGTCAAGGCTAACCCACTCCCTTGAAGTGCAACAAGTTGGCCGCTTTATTGTACAGCGTATTTTTGCCAACCTAAGCTTTGAGCAACAAAAAGATTATGGCTTAACCGACCTAGAACGCCCACTCGAAAGCCTAGTAGAAATGGCTTGCCTAATGCACGACATTGGCAACCCACCTTTTGGCCACTTTGGCGAAGCCGCAATAAACCACTGGTTTAATACTAATTTAGCCAGTGTAACTCCCGAGCGATGTCGCGAGCCAAACACCGGCATAGGGGTTATTTTTAAGCACCTAGCGCAAGACATTTGCAACTTTGAAGGCAACGCCCAAGGCATGCGTATTATTCACTCGTTGCAAACCCTAAACCTAACCTACAGCCAAAGTGCAGGTATTTTAAAATACACCCGCCCAGCAGGGCTTGATATAAAAGACATACCCCAAAATAAAAACTACTTAATGAAAAAAGTAGGCTACTACTACAGCGAAAAAGCCTTTATTGAAGCATTACAAAACGAGTTAACCATAGAGCCCTACTGTCGCCATCCGGCCAGTTACATAATGGAAGCCGCCGACGATATATCGTACTGCCTAGCCGACATAGAAGACGCCGTAGAAAAAGGCATAATAACCATTGAGCTACTGTGCACCGTACTTAAAAATCACTATCAAAAAGTACTTATAAACCTAACCATTGACGACACCGAACACCAAGACTTTGTTAGCAAAGCGGTAAACTACGCACTAGAGCGTGGCAAAGCACAACCGTATAACTTTAATAGTGAATTTTTTATATACCTGCGTGTAGCCCTGCTGCACCCGCTAGTTAACCATGCCGCAAAACGCTTTATAGAAAACATAGAACCCATTTATCACGGCGACTTTAACCATGCCCTACTAGAAGACCGAAGCCACTTGCACGCCGTAACACAAACGCTTAAACACGTTGCCCAAGCGCATGTGTTTTCAGATAAAGAAGTAGAAAAGCTTGAGCTACAAGGCTACAGAATCATTAACGGCCTACTCGACAGCTACAAACCGCTACTGCAATTAACAAGCGACGACTTTAAACGCGCCCTAAATGGCGACAAACGCCTACTAATAGAATCAAGGCTTGTTAAAAAGCTCTCTAAAAAGCACCTAAACAGCTACCAACATGCCATAGACGCTATGCAAGAAGAGCCCGACCACTATGCAGCCTACGAATTTTATTACCGATGCCGGTTAATTCAAGATTACATTAGCGGCATGACCGACCAATTTGCCTACGACGAATACCGCAGCCTAATGGTAATAAGCTAATAAAATAGCGCTTACTCAGCGCTATTTAATAACCGCCAGGCTAAGCTTTAATATTAAAGCAAATAAGCTTAGCCATATTCGCCCGCCATTAAGCGTAATACTCCCCTAGATAATTTTTAATTTTACGCTTAAAATCAACTTATTAATGTTTAAACGCTAACCGCCCTTATGACCACTTTACTCAGACGCCTGACGCTTTGTTTTGCCTTATTTTATAGTGTTAATAGCGCTGCTTATAACGAAGCAATGTGCATACTTATAAAGCAAGAAGTACAGCAATACAGTAATAACAAAACAAGCGAAAAATACCGTAAAGCGGCGCGTGACTATAAAAAACATTGCAACAAACCTAAGCAAGTACTTACTCAGTCTAAACCAGTAGTAAAAGAGCCAGAGCCAAGCGTAATAGTAACCCAACCACAACCAAACAATGTGCAACCTGCTCCGGTTATTGAGCCCACCAACCAAACCACCGATGGGCTAATTGACGAAAAAACACTTAACTTAACCGATGAGCAAAAACAGCAAATTAGCGACATGATTGACGCTAATGCAAGCGAAATAACCATTAATATGGAGTCGGCGCAAACAACCCTCGTTGAAGAAAACGAGCCTAACAACACAGCTGCCGACCAAACACTAGCAGAGCCAATAACAACTCAAAAACCTGAACAAGCACCAGAAAAAACACAAAAAGCAACGCCAATTAAAACAACAGAGCAAGCTGCACCCGTTATACAAAACCCAGAACCAACAGTAGCGCCGGTGATAAAACCGGCGCCAGTGATTGCCCCGCAACCAGCGCGCGAGCAGCCTAGCTCGTTATTATTACCAAGTTTTGTATTGGTGCTGGTTGTGCTTATTGGCGCAATGGTGATCATTCGTTTGCGCCGCGCAAAACAAAGCAATGCCAGCGCAGCCGTTACAACAGCAAATACGCAAACACAAAATACGCAAAGCGCCGAAAAACAAACAGCTAATGTAACCTCAGAGCAACAGCAACCAAAAACCACACATAATACACCGGCACCCAGTGAGCAATCGGCTACAGAAACAGCAGAGCCAAAAGCCACTACTAACGACGCCGTTACTAATGACAAACCAAGCGAAGAAAAACCACAACCTAATACCGCTGAGTTTGAAGCCGCAGCTAAAAACACATTAGCGCGTATTAAAAACGCCAGCAGCTTTAACGAACCCCAAGTGCGCGACTTTGATCCGGATGCAAAACCTGTCAAAAAACAGCGTAAGCACAGCCCAGTAAAACCAGAGCCTGCACAAGTAACGCCGGTCGAAAACAATAAAGAGCCCATAACACACACAGAAAAACCCGCAGAGCAAACACCAGAGCCACTGCCAATAAGTAAACCTACTAATTTAGACAGCCCTGAGCCAGAAGTACCTGCAATTAAAACCGAACACGATTTTAAAGAGCCCGAAGTACGTACGTTCGACCCTAATGCGCCACTGCCCGGTAAAAAGAAAAAACCACGAAATGTAGAGCCGGCACAAACCATGCCCGAGCCACCAGCGCCAGAAAACACACCTGAACCAAAACCCGACCTTAAAGAGCCGACAGATGAGCCTAAAAAAGCAGATAACAGCAACCCGTTTGCCAACCTATCGCTTGATGCAAGTTGGGACCCAAACTCAGCCGAAAAACCTAAAATAGAAAAAAAACAACGCGCCCCTAAATCACAAGCATTAATAGAAGCAGAAGAACGCGCCAAAAAGCTACAAACAAAAGAGTAACAACCTAACTCACTACTCTTTGTGCATTACGGTCTTAAAAGCCCATTAATCACAAAGAGGTCAAGAGACGCTGCGCTTTAGAGGCAGAGCTTATTGATCTGACATAGTTGCATGAGCAAACTCGGCGTGTAAAAACCAAATTTAGGATTGTTTTTGCTCTTCTCATTTACTCCTCATTTTGTTCTCTTTGTGCAATACGGTTTTAAAAGCCCATTATTCACAAAGAGATTAAATTCAACTGCAGACGCACTTTGCTTTCGTTTAATACCAACGTTTTACATTTAGTTGATTTAATCGTAAAAGTGATTGTTTCACCACCGAGAAGTGAAGGAGAAGACCAGGAGAAGTGACTAACATTACTAGTGTTTACTCTGTGTAGCGCAAAGCGCCTCGGTGTACTCTGTGGTGATAAAAGATCACATTACCCTGTCATTTTGTCTCCTCATTTGCTTCTCATTTATTCTCTTTATGCAATACGGTCTTAAAAGCCCATTATTCACAAAGAGGTTAAATTAACCTGTAGACGTGCTTTGCTTTCGTTTAATACCAACGTTTTACATTTAGTTGATTTATTCGTAAAAGTGATTGTTCCACCACCGAGAAGTGAAGGAGAAGAGCAGGAGCAGTGACTAACCAATATTTTTTAACTCTGTGTAGCGCAAAGCGCCTCGGTGTGCTCTGTGGTGATAAAAGATCACTTTACCCTGTCACGTTGGCTGCTCATTTACTCCTCATTTGCTTCTCTTTGTGCATTACGGTCTTAAAAGCCAATGATTCACAAAGAGATTAAATTCAACTGCAGACGCACTTTGCTTTCGTTTAATACCAACGCTTTACATTTAGTTGATTTATTCGTAAAAGTGATTGTTTCACCACCGAGAAGTGAAGGAGAAGAGCAGGATCAGTGACTAACCAATATTTTTTAACTCTGTGTAGCGCAAAGCGCCTCGGTGTGCTCTGTGGTGATAAAAGATCACTTTACCCTGTCACGTTGGTTGCTCATTTACTCCTCATTTGCTTCTCTTTGTGCATTAAAGATCTAAAAGCCCATTAATCACAAAGAGGTCAAGAGACGCTACGCTTTAGAGATAAAAACTAGGTAATCTGATAAATGATTGCATGCGCAAACTCGGCGTGTAAAAACCTAAACTAAACATTGGCTGTGCCCTATTCATCATTCCTTATTAAGTTATAGCAGGTATCACGCTTTCTAGGCGCTTTATGTCAACCTCACTAATATTAGCGAAGCGCTTGAAGTGAGCCGGCCATTGGCGAACATAACACTCAATCTCAGCAATAATTTTTTTTGCCTGAGCATTATTTAAACCAAAGCGTTTAGCTTGCGACAGAATATTATCGATACTCGCATAGCGGCCATCATCACCAAGCCCTAAGCCATGCTGCTTTGAGTTATTAATTGGAGTAATATCGTAAGCAGGGCTCATGCGCCACGCTTGCTCAACAAAATTATACAAAAATGCATGGTTACGGCTGTGGTCATCTGTATTACCAATAAATACGTTAAACACCATTCGCCTAAACAGCTCAGTAGCATCATCAGCAAATTCACCTGTGTGGTGGCGAATAAACTCAGCCAATTCAGCGTAACTATAGTAAGTTGCTAAATCGCTTAACGCGACTTTAGGCTTTTGTAGCAAGCTATTAGCGCTCAAAAAATGATGAGTTGGCAAGCCGTCACTTACATCGAAACGTTCAACTAACAACACATCACCATTTTCTGTTTCATGAATACAGGTATTAGCAGTACGAATACCCAATTCATTAGCCATACACATAGCGCCATGCTCAGCCCTAACTAAATTGAACAAATCGTCTTGCCGATTAAATTTTGCCAAGTAAAGTTTATCGCCAATTTTTACCGATGTTTTAGGCCTTGCCCCCCCCATACTTTGGCCAAACTCAAACGCTTTTTTTGCCTCGTGTGAAATAGCCTTATCAGCGAGTAAATCGTCTTTAGCTTGATCTAAAAACGTTAAATCGGCTAACGTATTTTTATTAGTTTTATGCTTTGATGCACTGCGCGACAAACTAAAAACCAAAGCGCCCACACCATAGCCAGACCCAGCTAGTAAAAACTCGAGCTCATTTTTTGGCCTAGTATTATGTAATGATAATATAAGCTTACGTCCCCAAGAGTCAGCGCCGGCATCACTTAATACGCCAAATATGCCTTTATTCGCCGAATAACTAACAATGCCAGGCTTTAACGGTAAGTGCACCGGATCAAGGGCAAACGCATCTGGCCGTGCAAGGTAACTTTTACCATAATTAAACTCACCTCGGCCTGTTTGTGTGTTTAGCTTAAAAAAACCACAAATAATAGGGGTATCTTCCAAACCATCAATAAAAACATATGCCTCAGAAGTCATCATTAACCTCCTGAGTTTTACGGCCTTTGCGTTGCCTTGCATTATAACCACCAGCATCTGCAACCAACTCATTAACCTCGTCTAACAGCGAACCTTGTAGCTGAAGAGCAACTAAAGCCTCAAACAAAATATCGCTTTTTACCACCTCGCCTTGCTCAAGTTTTTGTACCGTTGAGCGAGATACACCTATCATTTTAGCAAACGTACTTTGGGTATAATGCAAAGTGCGGTGCTGACGAATTAAATCACCCAATCGATTCGCCAATTTTAACGCTTGCTCAGATCTCATAAATGCACACTTAATCAGTCATTAATATACTAATGATTACTTTAGCAGTATTTAAATTGTTTGCAAGATGCTTTAAATTGATACAAAGCAGGTTTAAAACACCGCTCAACGAAACAGCCTAGCGCCTTTCATTGGCCAGACGTTAAACTTACTAATGCGAAAGCAAATAACTCAAGCCTACTTACTTTTGCTCCTGACTTACTCCTTATTTTGTTCTCTTTGTGCATTACGGTTTTAAAAGCAAATTAATCACAAAGAGGTCAAGAGACGCTGCGCTTTAGAGTTAGTGAAAAGCTCATTTTTCAAAAGCAGTGGCTGATTGTAGCCTGTAGACGTGCTTTGCTTTCGTTTAATACCAACGCTTTACATTTAGTTGATTTATTCGTAAAAGTGATTGTTTCACCACCGAGAAGTGAAGGAGAAGAGCAGGATCAGTGACTAACCAATATTTTTTAACTCTGTGTAGCGCAAAGCGCCTCGGTGTGCTCTGTGGTGATAAAAGATCACTTTACCCTGTCACGTTGGTTGCTCATTTACTCCTCATTTGCTTCTCTTTGTGCATTAAAGATCTAAAAGCCTATTATTAAAAAAGAGGTTAAATTTATTGGTAGACGCGCAGCTTGCTGGCGTTTAAAAGCAACGCTTTTACGGGGGTTAATAAAATGATTGTGTTACCACCGAGAAGTGAAGGAGAAGATCAGAAGAAGTGACCAAAACAATATTTTTAACTCAGTGCAGCGCAAAGCGCCTCGGTGTACTCTGTGGTGATATTTATTTTTAAGTAGCAAGAAGCTGCTGCTTCTAACCTGAGCAAGCTCTACGTCTACAAAACCAAGCTAAAAGTAGCCCTATTCACTTTGGCTTCTCATTTACTCCTCATTTTGTTCTCTTTGTGCATTACGCTTTTATATAACTAACACACTTTAATAAACAGGAATAAACTCGCCCTTAACCTGCTGCGACGCCTTTAACCACACTAAATACGCTTGCTCGTAATCTATAAAATAGGTAGAAAACGCATTTAAAATCACCTCATTCTCAAGCGTATTGCACGGGTTTTTAGCCTCAGCCTGCACAATCGCCTTTAACACCCTTCTACCCTGCTTATGCTGAATAAAAAACGCCAACCAATTATTCGCATTTGCATATAAATCGCCACGGTAAGACTGCTGTTCCCACAACGCCTCTGAATCAATTAACGACCTAAACTCCATATACGTACGGCGTACACGGTAGGAAGGAATAGCAATAGTTCGGTTAGTTTTATAAATCAGCGTATTTTCAAAAACCTCAGCTATTCCCTCGTTTAACCAACTAGAGGTACTGCCAATTAAATTAAAATTAATAACATGCATTGCCTCGTGTATGGCTACGCGTAAACTACTTTGCGGATCGGCCGGGTCAAACCTCACTAACGCCGTATTATTTTTACCAAAATAAATCCCCGCATTGTTGCTTGGTAAAGCCCCAAAGCGCGACACATAATCGTCGTAATAATTATTAGGTAATACAACCAAGTTCATTAAAATGGATTTGTTGGGGTATAAACCAAATAAGTTTTGATACTTTTCGTATGCTTCAAATAAACGAATACGCAGCGTTTTATGGTAATCGCTATTTACATTAGGGGTAATTAAATTAACAGAGGTGTAAGGGCCTATATCAAATTTTTCGGCTGTAAAATCGAGATTATCGTTTAACTGCGACAGCTCACTTTGCGCGTATTCAAGTTCTTCAGGGTCGTGAACCAACTCACAACTATTTTGTTGCACTGGAGCAGGTTTTGGCTGAGCTTTTACTTTACTGGCCACATTACCAACACGCTTTTCGTTAACGGTTTCAGTAGTATACACATGCGTATAACTCTCAGTATTTTCAGCTTTGTGCGTATAGTTATTTACTTCAACCACAGCGGTATTTGGTTTATAAAAAAAGTGTAAAACCAGCAACACCACAACCAACAACAATAAATGACGTGTTTTTATTTTCATTAAATTAGCCCAGCATAATAGTTAAACAACAATACTTAAAAAACAAAACTCACACTAGGGCTAACGCTAAAAATAACTAAAATGTCATTGTTATTAAGTTATAAATACAATGATTAATCTGAAGGCGTAAAGCTTGCCTGAGCGAAAAGAGCTTTTGTTAGTACCTGTTTTTTTAGTATTATTTATTTCTAACAACAAAAAGAATAACGGCAAGGTTTAAAACTCCTTGCTTATTGAGTTTCCAATACCTATGGAGAGGCATCATTACATGAACTTAAATAAAGATTTAATAGGCGTACTTTCTGCACCATCAGGAGCGGCTTCAATTGTTAAACGCAAACTTAACAAAGAGGGTATAAACGCAAGCACTGCCGCCCATAAAATGGGGATTAATCCATCAACGCTAAGTCGTTTCTTTAATGGTACGGATTTAAGCATTAGCTTAGCGGCTAAATTGAGCCATCATTTTGGTTTTGATATAGAAATGCTCTTCAACTTAGAAGCTCTAAAAAAAATACATGCCGCAAAAAAATTAAACATCGATTAAATTTATACGACTCAAAAAGCGTAAGAAGCCAGGACTTTCTTATGGCAAATAATGCTTATTTACAGAACTAAAGCAAAATTGTCGATATACAAAGAGTTATTTACATAATTTGAGTGGCTTAAATGGAAAGTAAAAAAGGAAAATGGCTTTCAAGTAAAGAAGCCCTAAAACATCTAAAAATAACAGACTGCGAGTTAATGCATCGCCGCGAACGTAGCGAGCTTAAGTTTGAAAAGCGAAGCGTTTAAATTGCTTTGCTTTCATGCAATGAGCGCTGAACTACTTGATAACAAATAGCACGCTGCTGCTCTTGGCTTAAGTTTACTTGTCGCATAGAAAGAATCGTTTTCACTAATTGTTTATGCGAAACAATAGGAAAGAATGGTCGCTGTTTAAGCTCTATAAACCAACCAGGAAAACACAACACCGGTAAAACCTGGGTATTGAAACCCGTTGCGTCTTGTAGCCATTTATTCACCCAATTAGCCTGATTTTGGGCTTGTTCTAGTGGCTTGCTTTCAAACCAAGAAGGAAAGGCTAAATGATTATTCTCAAATTTAACTTTGTAATTTTTTTCGTCTTTTATTCGCTTGTGCCTGCCTTTGGTTTCAATAGCAAAAATACCATTTGGCCCCACCACTAAATGATCAATGTTAAAACCATCAGCTTGTATATCATGAAATACTTGGTATCCGTGTGACTGAAGTTCTATAAGTTCAGAGGCAACTGCTAATTCGGCATCACGCCCAAGTTTTAGCTTGATCAAAAGGTTTGATTTAACCCAAAGCTTTCTTGCTACATAAGCTAAACCTAAAATAATCAAAGTAATTAGGAAATAATTAACCTTGCCACTAGCAAACATTTCAGCAATCCCTTTAATTGCAAAAGGCATTATAACAATGAGTGCTGCTAAAAATATTAAGCCAATAACATCTACAATCTTGTCATTCACTTGTTCTTGAAGAGTTTGCGCGGCAACACGTTTTAATTTATGACGTTCGATTGGTAATTTAGCGCTACGTTGGTGTGACCAAATACGAAAGAATAAAACGCCAACTAAAGAGTAAACGCACGCAGCAATGAGTATGACACTTAAGCTCTGGTTTAAAAAATCATCCATGACAAATTCCTATAATGACAACTCATACTTTATACATTAAAAACAGGTACATGTCGTATTATTCAAAAAGAAGTACATTTAACGCTACAAAAATCACCTAAACACTTGTAGGCGCAGAGCTTGCTCGCGCGAAAAGCGCAGCTTTTAAATTGCATACACTTATATCGCGATGGCAACCAAAGGACACAACACTTTAAAACAACCCAATCGATTAAAGCTCACTAGCTTCTGATTCTATGCCATCTATTAGCTTTTTAGATATCCCTTGAAGCGCCCTTTTTATATCTACTGGTATAAAACCAAGATCTAAAGGACTAGAAATAGCTAAACCTGAGTTCTTAAACTCTCGTAAATTAGCGATATTTGCTAAATAGCTTTCAAGTAATTCAAGCTTTGCTTTTCTTTTTAAATTTTGCCGAAATATTTCTGTAAATTTACGTATTTCATCAGGATCATCATCTTCAAAACGTTCACAATAAACTCGCTTAGCCATTTCTATTTGAGTAAAACCAAGCTCTTTTATAATAATTTTAATTTTATTTTGTAATTCTTCGCATTTATCCATTTTATGTCCCAATTTGTCCCTACACCTTATTTAAGATGAATTTGCTCTCAAAGCGAAGAGCACTACTTAAACTAAAAAAGGTAATATTATGAAAAATATGAATCAAAGTGCCGCTGCACGAATCCAAGCTGCAGAAGCAAAAGCTAACAACGGTTTAGTTGAAAAAGGCGGCTTTGCAGCTCGAGCTCAAAGAGCTGCTGCAAATAACCAGCAAACTTCACGTCCAGCCCCAAATAATGGACCTAGTAAAACAGGAAACCCTTCGGGCCCGGGCAGAGGTAATAATCCACCAAAATCGAAATAAAAAGAGTACCTTTAGCGATACGCAAGTATCGCTATCTACATTGACTTAACTTACTAACAAAAGTGTTAATAAATTTCTTCTTATTTGACGATAACTCCGCCTCAGGTACAATTTTCATTGTTTCATCTAATGCGCAAATACACATCCTGGCATTAACGCGTAAATTGTTTTTACTAATTTTTGCTTGAGGGTTAGAACAAAAACTAACTATTTCAACAATAGCACCGGTCGAGTAGCGACTAGGCTCAAGTAACTCTCTATCTAACTTATACGCACCCACAGCTCCTATTAATAGTGCGACTTTAGCTGTTAAAAGCGGCTTCTTAAATTTTTTATAGGTGTGGCCTGCAAACGTTTTTGCACATTTACTACAAGTAATATGGTTTCCGTATTCTAAAGAGCTTTCTTCAGAACAGCAGGGGCAAACTAAGTTGAGCTGTTTTTCATTAGAGGTTGTATTTGGTGAGTTTCTGCTAGCGTCCATTGCTATACCTTTAAAGTTTTTATGTCCATACCTTATTGATATTGCTTAAATAAATCAACTTAAATTAACGTTACTTGAATAAATTTGTCGATGCACCAAGAGTTATGTATATTAAATTTATACGTAATTTGAGTAACTTAAATGGCTAATCAAGATCAAAAAAGGAAATGGCTTTCGAGTAAAGAAGCTATGAAGCATTTAAAAATATCAGGTTGTGAACTTATGCACCGCCGCGAACGTGGTGAGCTTAAGTTTGAAAAGCGCGGTCGTGTTTATTTTTATTATTTTGAAAACCTCGAAAGCATTACCAAATGAATTTCCCTGAGTATCGTGATTTAGTAAAAAAGCTTAAACATGGTAAATCATTACCTACAGCCATTTATTTACATAAAAGTTCATTAGCAGAAGCCATACCAGCTGAATTATTAAGCTTCATAACAAACACAATAAACAAACTTGAAGTAGAACAACCGTGGAACCTAATTAAACTCTATAAACGAGACTTAAAATTTACTCTACTTAACTACCCCGATTTTGATGAATACGCATACCCTGCACTTAATACAAGCCATACAATTGATGCTGATGAGCTAACTATAAAAACAACAAATTACAGTAACTCAAATAATCCGCCTATTTTGCACCGTAAAGAAACCTTTGTACTGCCTAATTACTCTCATTACACATTATTTAAAGATATAACCGAGGAAGGCGAGCAAATTAGCCTGTACCAAAACTCCAAAAGTATTGGTTTTAAACAGCAATGGCATAACTTAATTAAGCGCAAAGGCTACAAGCTTGATGAGCAAGGCAGATTACACAAAGTAGCTGAGTTACCAGAGCCTATAGTTGAAAATGAACCACAAACAATACAGCGTCATTTAACCGCAATAAATCGTGATAGGCTTTCAGCGCCTTTTCAAAAACTAGCAAAGTACGGTTATTTAAATGGTGACTATTCAATACTCGATTACGGCTGCGGCCTAGCCGATGACGCAACAGAACTAGAAGCACACGGGTTAAATATTAACGCATGGGACCCAGTACACAGGCCAAACGGTAATAAACTAACCAGCGATATTGTTAATTTAGGTTTTGTACTTAATGTAATTGAAGATCAACAAGAGCGAAAAGACACTTTAATCGCTGCTTACCAACACACTAAAAAATTGCTTTTAGTATCGGTAATGCTTGCCAATGAAGCCAAACAAGAACACTTTAAACAATATAAAGATGGCGTAATTACAAAATGGAAAACGTTTCAAAAATACTATAGCCAAGCTCAAATAAGAGCTTACATAGAGCAAACCCTAAACGTTAAAACAATAGCATTTGGGCAAGGTATAATTGCTGTTTTTAAATGCCCACAATTAGAAGAGGCCCATCACTTAGAGCTGCAATTTCAAAACTATAATTGGCAACACATAACCCAAAGGCCACAACCAAAAGCATTACCTAAAGCTCAACAAAAAACCTTGTTTGAAAAACACCAAACACTGCTAGATGATTTTTGGCATCACTGCCTGCACTTTGGCCGCTTACCCGCAAACGACGAGTTTGAGCAAAGTACCACACTGCGCAAATACTTTGCCAGCCACAACAAAGCATTTAGCTTGCTGCAAAATTACTATGAACAAAGTGAGTTTGAACAAGCGCAACTAAAGCGAAAGCACGATTTACTCGTCTACTTTGCACTTAGCTTATTTGGTAAACGCCAAGCTAAAAGCCACATGCCAGCACGGTTAACGCGAGATTTAAAAGTGCATTTTAGTGACTATAACCAAGCATTAGAGCAAGCAAAGCAACTGCTATTCTCAATTGCAGAGCCTGCTAATATTGGGAATGCTTGTTACCAAGCTTACGAGCAAATTCAGCTCGGTGAGTTACACGACAACCACTCGTATATATTACCCACTCGTTATTTAAACCAACTCCCCGCAATACTGCGTGTATACATAGGCTGTGCGGTGCAATTGTATGGCGATATTGACGACGTAGATTTAGTAAAAATACATATGCGATCGGGCAAAGTAACATTTTTAAAATACGATGACTTTAATAAAAAGCTGCCACTACTCACTGAGCGAATAAAAGTAAAAATGCTAGAGCAAGATATCGACTATTTTTACTACGGTGATATTTACCCCTATCAGCCTTTTTATAACAAAATAGATTATCTACAAAAAGGCAGTAGCGAATACAAAAACCAACAACGCTTTGATAAAAAACTAGCCGATATGCTCAAAGGCGTAGCTAAAGCAGAGTGGCCAAACTGGCCTATTTTACTCAAGGTGTTTGACTATTGGGGTGTAGAATTAAATGGGGATAGGTTTTTTAAAGTAAAATAAAGCAGCCTAAACAATAAAGTTTTTATCTTTTTAATCTGCAGCCAAAATTGACTCGACATAGGAACTTATAGAAGATTTATCATAGCCTTCATTAGTTACATCTTCACACGAAACTACAATATTTTCGGTTTTTGCTGTTATATCGTAGCCAATAAGAGTGCCATAAACATCAACTCCTAATATTAATATATTTTTTAATTGGTGCTTTTCATCCCCATCAAAAAACAAAGCCTCAGTACCTGACTCAAAATAATCACATTCGTGATAAAAAACAGGCTCGAAAATATCAACAATCAAATAACCGCGTTTTGATCCAATTTCCAATAAACCAACTTCACCATAAAACTCAATAATTGATTCAGGTAAAAGCCCTTTGTACTTCAAATTTTCTACCGCTTGAGCCTTGATGTTGTAATTATCACAAGCCTTATGTTTTTCTAGCTTTATTAATAATTCAGTGTTTCTCATATCTGTAATCACTCTGCAACATTGCTATTAGCTTTATCGATAATGTATATACTTCGTAATCAAAATAATAGTATTAACTCTAGATATATAATTAATGCTATTTGATAAAAGTTAGCTAATATCCTATGAACCGAAAGCAAAGCAGTTAATATTGCAGAGGATGCTAGGGGGTAAATTTTTTAATAAATAAAATTATCAATCATAACAAGGGAATAAGCTTATAAGTAACGAGATTGCGACAAATATAACAATAAAAACTGTATTTATCACGTAAGGTACGTAATAATATTACGTACCTTACGTGATGAGATTGAATTATGAGTGACCTTGAAAGCAATTATTGTTATAGCTTCCCCGCAGTTCGTGGCCAACAGGCAGGCAAACCCTTTTATATAGCAACTTGCCCTTTAAGGCTCATACCTAAAATATTCATGTACGATGAAGAAGAAGTCCCCGTAGAGCTCAGAGCTCAACGTACTCTAAATAAAAATCGTATTCCTGAAATGGCCCGTTATTTAGTTGACTCACCAAATGACTATGTTTTTTCTGCGATTACAGCTTCTGTTGGCTCTGAAGTCGACTTTATAGGTTCTGGTGATGGTATCAACCTTGGTACTTTAAAAGTCCCTATGGATGCCCAAATACTTATAAATGATGGCCAACATAGACGTGCCGCCATTGAGGAGGCCATTAAAGAACGACCTGAGCTTTGTCAAGATAACATCGCTGTACTTTTCTTTGTTGACGAAGGCCTGCAACGCAGTCAGCAAATGTTTGCTGATTTAAATAAATACGCAGTAAGGCCGAGCGCATCGCTATCAACACTTTACGATCACAGGGATCAAGCTGCTGAGTTAGCTCGTTATCTTGCACTTGAATGTGAGCCATTTTTAGGGTTCACAGAGTTTGAACGCTCTTCTATTGCAGCTAAAAGTAGCAAGCTTTTTACACTTAGCGGCATAAAGCAAGCTAATAAAGCCTTGTTTGGTAAAGGCTTAAAAGAAGGCTATAGCGATGAAGAAAGAAAAATAGCGGTTGCATTTTGGCGTAACCTAAATCAATTTATGCCTGAATGGCAACATGTGAGAGATAAACAGCTTTCAGCTGCTGAGTTTCGTCAAGAGTATATAAGTGCGCATGGAATAGGCCTCCAAGCTTTAGCTATAGTTGGCTACGAGCTACTAAAACTCAGTGAGTCTGAGCAAAGTAAATGTTACACTCAACTGCAGAAAATTGATTGGCGAAAAGCAAACCCTGCTTGGAAAAACCGTGCAATGCACCATGGTCGACTCTCTAAAGCCGTTTCAAATATATTTTTAACAGCCATAGAAATAAAAAAACAAATTGGCTTAAAGCCCTCTGTTGAAGAGCTAGCTAAAGAAAAAGAATTGTTAAATACATGACATTATTAAACCAGTACGATCTAGAAGACTACATCGAATTTATCGAAAACGAATCGTTTGCAGGTAGCCAACTACATAACTTTGTAGCCGACACCCAGCGTGTTTACATGGCTGACAAACGCCCATGGGTATTAGGCTACAGTGGCGGTAAAGATTCATCTGCCGTAATGACCCTAATTTACTTTGCATTACTAGGCTTAAAGCCAGAAGACCGCCATAAGCCCGTTTTTGTAGTTGCGTCGGATACCTTAGTTGAAACCCCAATGGTGGTTGATCACGTTGAAAAATCACTAAAGTTGATTGAAGAAGGTGCAAAGCGCGAAGGCTTACCAATTACTTCACATAAAGTAGTGCCAAAATCAAACAATACGTTTTGGGCTAATCTACTGGGTAAAGGTTACCCTGCACCAACGCGTAACTTTCGTTGGTGTACAGAGCGAATGAAAATTGACCCTGTAAGTACCTTTATTAAAGAGCGCGTAAGTGAATACGATGAGGTAATTGTTGTATTAGGCTCTCGCTCACAAGAAAGCGCATCGCGTGCGCAAGTAATTAAAAAGCACAAAATTGATGGTTCAGACTTAGCCGTACACACCACTTTAAGCAACGCCTTTATTTACACACCAATTGATACATGGAGTGTTGACGATGTGTGGAAAATTCTACGCCTGTGTCACTTAAAAACCGAAGAAACGCCATACGGCACTAAAAACAAATGGTTTGATAAGTACGACCTAGAGTGGGAAAACCCATGGGGCGGTAAAAACCTTGTGTTATGGAACCTATACAAAGACTCATCAGGCCAAGGCGAGTGCCCAATGGTTATTGATGAAACCACACCATCATGTGGTAACTCTCGTTTTGGTTGTTGGACATGTACCGTAGTCACGCGCGACCGCGCAATGGAAAGCCTAATTCAAAACGGCGAGCAGTGGATGACACCACTACTTAAATACCGCAATATTTTATCGCGTAGTACATCGCCTAAGCTTAAAAAGAAATACCGTAACCACATTCGTCGCGATGGCCGTTTAGCGTTTAAAACCCTAAAAGAAGACAAAGAGCGCGTATTAACAGACGACTACACAACAGGCCCTTACAAATTAAAGTATCGCCAGCATGCCATGCGTTTACTGCTTAATATACAAAAGCAATTTAACGACCAAGGCCGTGATGTAGAGTTAATTACCGTTGATGAATTACACGCAGTAAGGCACGAATGGTTAAACGACCCCAACGAACCTGATTGGGACGATACCCTACCCGGTATTGTATTTGATGCGCTAGGTATAAAGCTCGACTGGACAATAGACGACTCAAACCAATTTAGCCTTACCGAAGGCCAGTTACTTAATGACATTGCACCTAAACATGGCGTATCGCCGCAAATGGTTAAAAAGCTAATAGATGTTGAAACTCAAATGAGTGGCCTTGCTCGCCGTACGGGTATTTTTAACCGAATTGGCCGCTTAATTCAGCAGGATTGGGAAAGCGCAGAAGTTATTATTGCCTCTAACTTAGATATTCGTCAGAGCCAAATGCGCCAAAGTAACGAAGTAAAAGCGCTAGAAGACGACCTAAAACAAATTACTGCATTGCTCAAAGCTGAGGGCATAGAATGATTTTTAAAACACTGACCCTAAACAACTTTCGAGTTTTTAACGGCCAAACCTCTATAGACCTAGACCCGCGTAAAGAAGGCATGTTTGAGCGCCCTATTATTTTATTTGGTGGTTTAAATGGTGCGGGTAAAACCTCTATTCTTACTGCAATTCGTTTAGCGTTATTAGGTAAGCGTGCGTTGGGTGCTGTAATTACTAAAAAAGATTACCTAAACTACTTAAACGAGCAAACCAATAAAACGGCAACCAAAGCCCAGCAAGATGCCGAAGGCAGTATAACGCTAAGCTTTTCGCATACTCATCAAGGCAAACATAATCTTTACGAAGTAACCCGTAAATGGCAGCTTGAGGCCGATGAAAAGTTAACGCTTACTATAAATGGCGAGCAAGATACCTCATTAAATTCAGAGCAGGTACAAGCGTTTTTACATGAAATAGTACCGCCTGGTATTGGTGATTTATTCTTTTTTGATGGTGAAAAAATAGCAGAGTTAGCAGAAGACGATACCGGCTCTTACTTAAAAGAGGCCGTACAAAAACTGCTAGGTATCGATATTATAAACCGCCTAAGCAACGACCTTGATATTTACTTAAAAGGCCTAGGCGCAGAAACTGCCGATAAAGACACGCTTAAAAAAATTAAAGCCGCAGAAGATCAAAAACACCAAATTACCCAGCAAGTCAATGCCACAAGAGATAAAGCCGACAGCATTGGTGCGCAATTAACAGAGCTTAAAAACAAAATAGCCACTAAAGAGCACGAAATACAAGCCCAAGGTGGCGCATGGGCTAAAACCAAAGATCAAGAGCAAGCACAAGCATCAGAGTTGATAGAGCTTGAAAAAGAGCTAACCGCTAAAATACGCCAAGAGCTAAGTGGCAGCTTACCAATGGCACTTGCGCCAACAGCTATGCAAAACTTGATTGAGCAGCTAACCAGCGATCAACAAATAAAACAAGCTAAAGCGTTTGGTAATGAGCTAGTACAAGCGTTACCAAATCTTGAAAATGCGCTTAATCAAAAGTTTGATGCCCAAAGCAGCGATATAATGGCAACGGTAAATAGCTATTTCGGTCAGCTGGTAAATCAAACCGCCCTTGCCGAGCCAAAGCTTGATATTTCAGACTCTGAATTTGCGCTTATAAACGCACAAGTAACTGAGGCTTCTCAGTCGCAAGCATTAATAAAAGAGCTTTCAACAGCGCTTACTCAAACGCAAAACAAGTTAAGCTCACTTTCAATTAATATTGAGCGTGCGCCAGATGCTGCCGACTTACACGAGTTATATACATCACTGCGCGAACTTGAAAAGCAACGCGATGCTACAAGCAAAGAGTACATAAGCGAGCTCCTTAAAGCGAAAGAGTTCAAAGCAAAAGAGTTAGAGCTGGCTAAACGACTAGAAAAAGATTACGCCAAGCTTAAAAACAACCACTCAGCCGACAAAGCTGTTGAGCGTGTAGAGCTTAGCCAATACGTATTACAAGACTTTAAACATGCCCTTACAGAGCTGCGTGTAACGCAATTAGAAGAGCTATTTGTAAAAGCATACCGCAAGCTTGCCCGTAAAGAAGATTTAAAGCTCTCGGCTAAAATAGACCCAACCAGCTTTGACGTAAACCTAGTCGATGCCGAAGGCGTTATTATTAACCGTAAATCTATGTCGGCAGGCGAAAAGCAAATATTTGCCTTTGCAATATTAGAGGCGCTTGGCAAACTATCGGGTAAAGTACTGCCTGTAGTGGTAGATACGCCACTTGGCCGTTTAGATTCAAAACACCGCGATAAACTTATTAAGCACTACTTCCCAGAGGCCAGCGAGCAAGTAATACTGCTTTCAACCGATACCGAAGTAGACGAAGACTTTTATCAAGCCATTGAGCATAAAGTATCTCACGCGTTCGAAATTGAGTTTAACCAACATACTAATTGTTCAACCCTGCGAGAAGGTTACTTTTGGGCAGAGCTTGCACAGGAGGCTATATAACATGCTCCCACAAACTATGTGGCTTAACAAAGCCGTTGAAGAACAGCTTCAAACCCTAAAGGGAAAAACAGGCGTTACACCAAACGTAGCAGCCCGTATCGCATTTTTTCGCTCTATCGAAAAGGGGTTTACTTTCAATAAAGAAAAAGACTACAAGCTCTCTGGTAGCCTTAAACTCGATAAATTCACGTGGTTAGGTAAAACCCAAATGGTGACTGAATTGTTACTTAAGCAGCGCTACCCTGAGTATTCTGATAAAGAATTACAAACCGCATGGGCAGCGCATGTTGAGGATGGTATAGCAAGAATTAGAAGTTTAAATAATATTAATCATTTTATTAGAGAAATTATTTAATGCTAAACTTCAAATGAAAGTGAAAGTTTATCTTTGATGAGGCAAAGGCTTGAGTTGAATCGGATTATGCTCAAGCTTGAACTGACAATTACCGATTGAAAAGCTGGCAACTGACAGATCAAAATTGAGCTAATACTAAGCAGAATATCTTAGTTTAAACAACTAGAATTCATTGCATCTAAAACTTCATCCTTATTATATTTTCCTTCGCTATCCCTATATTCAATTAATAGTGTCTTATCTAACTCTTTAAAGACTTCGCCTGATGACTTTGAGACAGCATCAATGGAATAGAAGAATTCGCCTCTTATTTTTGTAGACTTCAGAAGAAAGCTATAGTCAGCGCTAGAGATTATAGTTGATGAATCATACTCTTTTATATCTCTAAGAGTATTTACACAAGTCCTCAAAAACCTTACTAACGCAATAAATCCTACAGTTTTGTTCAGCACTGACTTTTTGTTATCTGCCTTCCATTCCTCCGGCCACAGATTTTTAACAGCATTAAAAAAATTAAGAATATTATGGGCTATTATTTCATCTTTATCATTAACAAAGCACTCTCTAAAAACACAACGATTCAAACTTTTAGAATCTAAAAAGCCGAGTTTGCTATCGCTAAATGATAAAAACTTCTTTTTCTTCCCCAATAGAATATTTCTATCCTCTTTTGGTTTTGGTGACAAGAGCTTAACTATATTTGATACAAAAGCAGCTTGAGTAAGCACCTCCCCTTCAATCGTTTCTCCGTCCGAATAAACAGTTTTTACTCCTAGCCTCTTTATTCTCTTATGAAAAGGTGAATTACTTTCTTTATTTAGAAGAACTGCAATCTGATGAGCGGTTTTATCTGGACTGCGAGAAACAGATAAGGATTCCAAATCATACACTAAGCTAGGATTAACTTTTGTTTGATTTTGATTAACCATCGCAAAGACTTTAGCTTGAACTGATATATCTGCTTCTACAAAAAAAGTAACCAATAATTGAAATTGACACGAACTCCCATCATAAGTGTGAAAGCTTGTATTATTTTGATTAAATCCAGCTAAACGGTGTTGCCCATCTAAAACCTTGGCAACTCTTTCCCTCTCAAAATCATCAAAAGTTAAGAACATTTTTCCATGCCGGTAGGTAACATATTTACCTTTAACAGATACAATAATTGAGTTTGGAAAGGTTGAATCAAGAGTGCTGATATATTGTGTAATTTCTTTGACTCGACTAGATTTCAACTCTCGCTGAATACCTAAATAATCTTCAACATCCCTTTGCATCGTCCTTACATCAGAGTAAGTTATTGACACAAGGTCTTTTGCATCCATGACACCAACGTAAAACTCTCCGATTGGCTGACTTACTCGAACAGCATTAAAAGATAAAGTAGCCATTATTTATTTTCCTTGCTTTTAAACTTATTTTCTAAATCTTCTTGTTGTTTTTGTGCGATAGCTGCCCCAGAGGTTGAGCCAAAGTTTGATGGTAAAGTAGACCAAAACCATACAACGCAAACGCAAGATATAATTGATAACTCAAAAGTAGTTATTAAACCATCTTGAGCATATGAGTTAAGCTTTAAAATTTGGCTAGAGTAATCAAAGGTATAAAGCAATGCACCTCCTAAACCAGAAATCAACAACATACACAATACCCAGCCAGGTGGTTTCTTAGAGTCTTTAACATACAATACAAAAAATGCTGATAAAAAAGCTGAGGTATATAGAAAAGCTTGCCCTTGTTTGAAACTAGATAAAAATGAACTCTCAAAAGTCTCAGGTGTAAACCAGCTTTTAATTAAACTTGCTAGAAGAATTGGAAATATTGAGCACAATACGGTTATTAGCAGATCCCTTAATGTTAGCGTATATGGCTTTGCCTTCCCCAGTTTATTCCAGCCAGAAGCGAATAATATAAGTACTGTAATAATTATAATTAAAATCAACACATCAATTCCTAGTCATTAGAAAAGAAGTTTTTATCAACTTCATAAACAGTATATTTTTTAATTGGTGCAATAGCCATTTCATGTTGTATTAACAGGTCAACTAACATATCCCCATCAACTAAAGTGATTGACATACCTTGAACAGCTCTAGCGTATGTTTGAGCAGGAGCGGTAAATGCTGATGTAGTAAAAAACACTCCTTTTCTAGCCCCTTCCCCAACCATAGCCCCTGCAAAATCACGTACCTCCTTTGGAGGTACTTTAGTATTTGTATATCTTTTGGCTTGGACATAAATGTTCTCAAGGCCCAACTTATCTTCACTTATAACCCCATCAATCCCTCCATCACCGGCGCCCCCAATGGCTTTACCAGCTGTGGTTTCGTTCCAGCCATACCCCATTTTCATAAGTAAATCTACGACTAGCTTTTCAAAAAAGGCTGGGTCTTCTGACTTTATCATAGTCAAAAGTTGCAGTTTCAGGTTATCTAAGTGGGTTTTATAACCATTATGTATTACTTCTTCTACTAACAGTTCTTTTGATGAATCTACATTGCTCACGTTATCGCGAATTGGCTTAGATTGTGAGTTGTATAAGGAATATACAGGCTTCTTATTTGGGCTTTTATTATCTGAGATAACAAATAATTTCACTGGACTAGCACTAGGGAAATCTAAATTATAACAATGTTTTCTCAGCTTGCTTCGGACTACCGAACAGGGATCTTTAGCCCCAAATGTAAATAAGTTTTCTTTCTTAATAAGATTATATATTTGTACATGTGTCAGCGCACCTCCGTTATCCTTTAGAACTTTTTCAATCGCATCAATTATTCTCATTTAATAACTCCCAAAACGCCTTATCTTTAATCCGCTTAATTTGTTTTTCACCATCAATATAAAGGCTGGTGTGTTTTTCAAGTTCACGGATGTTTTTCATCAGCAGCTCTTGCTCTGACTTATCATCTTTGTTGAATATGCCTTTAATATCTTGGGTTTTTATTTGCGCTACGCGATGCACAATCCAGCTTAAAATGTACGCTGAATAATCGTTTTCACTGGTTTTGAAATGTGTGATATCTTGGGTTGATAAAATAACGCCAACCCCGTATTCACGGCCTTCTTTTAGTATTTTGCGAAGGCTCGGGAAGTTTTGCGACATAAAGTTATCGGCTTCATCAACAAGTACTAGCTTAGTAACTTGTCTAAAGTCACCTTGTACTTCTGGCTTACCTTGTTTTTGCATTTGCGAGTAGAACAAATCGAGGGTAAGCGCAACAACAAGATTTTGTATTTCACCTGGGTAGCCCGCCAGCTCAACTACGGTAATACCGTCTACAAGATCGTAAAGCGACATGCACTTACTGGTATCGTCTTCAAATATTTCAAGCTCACAGATGCTTTCTAGCGCTGCGTAGAGTGAATCTTCCGCTGGTTCGCTATCTAAAAACAATGACCACAAATCAGCCATGGTCGGTGCGGCTTTACCCCATGTGGATTTATTCGCTTTATGAATACCTGCTAAGTCGTAAGCATCACCAATTAATTTCCGTAACTTAAGCTGCTGCTTAGTGCCTAAGTTAAACGCTTTGCCCATAGTCTCTGAAAAGCCCCGAGCTGTGTGCACTGGCAGCATGGGCGTATCACCAAACAAACTAAGTGGGTTATATGGCAATTTATGTAAGTTAAACTTTTTACCATTGGTAGCATCAATAAACTTATCGTCTACATAATCCGATTTGTAATCGAAAATGAGTATGCCTATTGGCTTACCATCAACATTGTTATGCTGATTACGATAAAGCTGAGTTACGACCGACTTAGTACACTGAGTTTTACCCGTGCCCATAGTGCCAATAATACCTGAGTTGGTATTCATAAATTTAGCGGTATTGGTTGGCTCCCAGTACACAGGCTCATTATTTTGCATAACATGCCCAACAAGCACTTTTAATGAGTCTGTAGACGCTGCCTTTGCCACAATGCTTGACGCTGCTTCTTCGGCAACTTTAGGTAGAAGCTCATCTACAGGTTTTGGTTTGTCAGGGTCTACTTTATCGATTGGCTTTATAGGTGTCACACTGCTTTTATTTACTGCTTCACCTTCAAGAATATATTGCTCGGGTATATAACAAAGCTCACTACTTTGAATATTGCTAAGTAGTGCCTGCAAAGGCGTGCTTATAAATCGATTTAAGTTAGCACTTGGTAGTATGATTTGTAAAATATCGTCTTCAACGGTGTATTCTTCTTTGGCAAAGTCGGCATTTTCAAAAAATGCCATCATAAAGCCTTGCGGGTAGTCAGCTAAATCGGCAACTTGGTAATCACCTTGTAACCACCATTCACGATTATTTTGTAGCTCGTTAAAGTAGTCATTCTCGTACACTTTGTATAATTCAAACTTATCAACTTGCATCAATACTTGACGAATAAACAAGCCTCGGTATAAATGCCCTGCTAGATCGTTACGGCCAAATAAGTTTTCGACTAAGTAACGTTTCAGCTCTTTAGCTTGTTGAATGCCTTTACCATGTGTGCGTTTTTTACCAATTTTAACTTCAAGCGGTAGCAAGTACATGTTGCTACCTTTAAAGCCAACAAATAAAACGTCGTCAGAAATTGCGCCGCTTTTTATGTTTTGAGAATAGCGCGAGAAGTCGCTATCACTCATTTTTAAGCCAATATTGCCTGCTACACGGAGCATTTCGGCTACACTCATTGGCACCCATGTTATATCGCTTTGATGCAGCAAACAGTTTACGTATTTATAGGCACCTATTATGCTTTTTTTCTCTTTGCGGTCGTTGTCGTTACTGGTGATCATTTTAAGTAACCACTCACCATTAAACGCATTAAACTCGTCTATTAAACCTTTAATACCTTGCGAAAGTACCTGGTCGTATAAGTCTCGACGCTTGGTAACGGTTATCGCATCGTAATTTGCTGAGTTAGTAAAGTTGTCTGAGTAGTGAATAAGTACGGCATCTTTTTGGCCTTTAAAAAACTCAAGTGTTACTTTAGGGTCAATAATCACTGTCCAGACTGAATTTTCATAAACGCGTTCAAGCAGCTCTGACAGTTGTCCCGCTACTTTTAAACCTAAACCATTACTGGTTTCGTACTTTTGCCCGCACCACGCAGCTTTAGCTAAACTGTTAAACTGACTACTCAGTTTTAAAGTTGCAGTACTGTCAACATCGAGTTTATTTAAACCAAAGGTTGTAAAGTAGGTGTTTTGCTCTTGATATGCGGTTTCGCCTGCGAGTAAGCCATGACAGGCAACGCCGGTTTTTTCGGTAAGTACATCAACAGGTACTGGCTCTACTGTGGTATCGTTACGTACAAAGCTAATGTGTGCATAATTAAATACTGACTCTTGTGCATTTAATTTAAACTTACTATAAGTTATGCGATTTTTAAGCATATCGGCAATAGCATCGGCTTTGTCTTTTTCACTACCCAGCTCTGCTAACTCTTTTAGTTCGTCGTAACTTGGCGCATCTGCAAAATCATCAAAGTAAGTACGTTGCAGTGATTTGTCGTAAATATTTACGTGAATGCGGTTTGCTTCGTCTGCGGATTTCTTTTTTAGGTAATCAACTAAGCCTAAAAATAGCGCGGTGTTGTTACCATTATTGATAGAGTTAATATAAACGGTTTCTTTACCGCCTTTATCAAAAAGAACATCAAACGCTTTTGTAAACTCACTTGTTTTTTGCCTTACTAATGGGCGTACATATTCAAGTGCTGCTTTTTTGTTAGAAACTAGTTTGCACCACATACGGTTCTCGGGCACAGCTTGGTTGTATGCAAACCCGTCTGTTGCATGCCATACAAATGGTAATAAGCCTTCTGCATTTAAACGTTTAATTGTGGCATTTGGTAACGTATTAAAGCTATTGTCGTTTTCATCACTCGCACAAGCAACTAGTTGGGAAAAGTATGCGAGAGTTAACGGGTGCAGCGGTGTTATGTATTCTTGCTCGTCAAACTCAGCTATACCTATATTTACCAGCATATTCGCTTGCGGAGATAACAGCGATTTGGTTTCTAATTTATCAACTTGCGCTAAGTAGCACTCAACAACTTTATTTGCTAAACCTAAAAACTCGGTCCCCCACGAGCAAGAACTTATGAGTGCCTTTCGCTCGTCTAGGTAATCAAATAGTGATTGATAAGCTACAAATAAATCTGGGAATGCGCTTTCAATATTTTCTAATGTAACTTCTGGCCTACCAGCAGTTTGTGTTGCAAGTATGCGCTCATCTTGTAGTTTTGCTTCCCAATTTAATAGGTTTTTACGCATACCAGTTGGGTTTAAGTCTTTCCCGTCAATAACGACTTTTTCTTTCGCGCGATTGTATAAGCCATTGAAATTATCATTGTATAGACGGTTGAACAGGTTGGTATCAAGCACTAGTGGTAGGCTTAATGTATCTGACGAAACAGCGCCATCTACTTCAAAATTAAGTACGTGCGATCCACTTTGAACTGCAAAGGTTAATGTGTCTGTTTCATTGGCAAACTGTGCAAAATCGACAACCTGTGTTTGGTCAACTAGGAAAGTTTGGTTTGATTGAGTAACTTTTGCAGGAGTTCCTTGTTCAGCAACCTGTAAAACCCCGGCATTTGTTTGCAAAGTTATAAGCTGCTTACGTGGTACGAGCAAAAAGCTATCAGCTAAATCATCAAGAAAAAAAGCGCCCTGTGGAATAACTAAAACTCTGTATTTAAAACGCTCTTGCGGTTTTTCGCGTTTAAAATCAACACTAAAATAAAGCGGTTGATTATTAAACGTTCCCGAAATTTCAGCAATACTACGTTTTTGAGACCGATTATTTACATCAAGAGTAATTTGTTCTTTAGTGTGCTGTAGTTTTAATTCATTTTTTTGAATTTTACCACCCACAAAGCTCGCTTCAATTTTAAAGTCAGTTTTATCTGCTGGCATTTGAATGATTAAATGGCGTTCTTTTTTGTTTTCACGCGCTATAAAATCTATATCTGTGACTATCTCACTTTCAAACGACAGTAAGTTTTCTTTATTGTCTCGGCGCTCTTTTATGATTGCGCCAAAATCGAGCTCTTCCCAATTTTGACCATCTGCAAAATGAGTACTCACAAACTTTTCGCTAAGATCTAAATCGCCCAGCTTTTCGACAAGCTCTTGCGGGTACTTTTCAACTATCTCGCTAATATTGCCGTATAACTGGTGGTTTTGTGATAAACGTTTATCTATTTGGTCTGTATCATCCCAGCTTACAATGGTGTTATCGTTAAATAACCCTAATTCACAAAATTGAATAATGCCATCTTCTAACGCATCATAAAGCTCAGTAAAACCAAACATGGTTGCACCGTCTTCAATAATGAGCTTAAAGCGATGATCGAGCAGGCACTGCGATACTTTATCAGTACCGCTTATTGACGAAATTAGCTCACTGAGTGATTTTTTTATTGTTGAGGGATGCCAAACTTCACCAGATTTACCTAAATCACGTGCTGAATTAATTAGTGTATCCAAATAAGAGTTGTGAATAACGAGTAATGCGCAGTTTTTTAAAGGGTCGTCTTGCGCTGATACTAAATCGCGTAAATGTGAGATAAAGTTTTCACTCAGCCCTTGTGCGCTTTCGCTATGTACAACAGGTATTAACGTAGTTTTACCAAAAGTAATAGCGGGCAGCGTTTGGTTTATGTCATTAGTTTTCAATTCAACGCTTGTATCTGCCTTATTAAGCATTGCCTGATAAAGCTTTAAACTATTATCACTATCTGGCGAGCGAAACTGAAAGCGGCTTTCACCTTCAAAACCTTTAGTTGCCCACTGGCAAAAGTGTTCAACTAAGAAGTCTTCATATAGTTTTTTTGACATAAACTGCATCTCCGCTATCACTCATTCTTTCTACATTACCCATTCTTTCAAACAAATCGATTAAGCATTCTTCACTGCTTTTATCAAAAAACACACCGCGTTTTTGAAACTCAATTAACAGCTCATGGAGCCTTAATTTTTCACTTTCACCTATACATAAATTTGTGAGCAACAGTAGGTAGTCTTGATTTAATACTAAAAAAGATCCTGCTCGGCGGCGGTTTTGTTCAAACGGCTTAATTAAGGTTTCGCGGGTGGCTTTTACAAAGTTGTTAAACGCTGTCTCGCGTGTTGTGCCCTTTTTAAACTGTTCAACAAAAAGCTGAGTTAAATGATTAATAGACTCGTCTATAGTGGTTGGTTGTTTCTGCTGACTCGTTAAATTTCTATCAATATAAAATTTATTAGCATAAGAATTTAACCCCTCAATGTCGGTATCCTTAATCTCATCCATTAACTGCCACAGAGGGTTAATAGCAGTTTTTGTATCTTGTAAACTTTCATTTAATGATAAATAAGGAAACAACGCATAACTAGACTCAATAACTTGTTTGTGCCCATGTAACTGCAATTTAGTGCGCTCTTTACTGGCTTTTTCACTGTCTAGAATAAAGTAACAAGGTTTTACCTCGGGTTTTTGCGCCCAGCCTTTTATATTTAGCGACAATTGCGCCGTATACAAAAAGCCGTACAACTTTAAAAAGGCCTTAATATTTTGTAAAAAATGTTCTGGATAGCTAACTAAGAATTTAAGATCTTGCTGAAATCGTGCTGACAAAAAAGGCAGGTAAGCAATATGTTGCTTGCGTATTTTCTGATTTTTATTAGTAACAAGTGGCGAGTCAAAAACCTTTTTTACTTCTTGCTCTAAAAAATTAAGCTGCGCTTTTGGTGCATTAGCGACTTCAACATCACCCATTAAACTATTAAATAATGACGTAAGCCGCTCATCACCTGAGTTACTTTTATCTGGGTTTAATACTTTTAACACTTGCATTTCAGGCGCTATATTTAAGACCTGCTCGTTATCAAAATACATTTTTTCGATAACATGCCAAAACGGTTCGCCATCTAACTTATTGGTAAAATGCGTTTTACACAGCTTTTTAAAGTCGTCGAGTGACTCAATGTTTTTTTCCAGTTTAAGACTGTGTAGAGACTTGATGAAAAAACCAACGACCGTTTCCCAATCATACTTATTGTTAGCGCTATTAGCTGAAACAGGGAAATAACTAGCAGCACTATTATTTTTTGGCTTTAACTCTTCTAATAATGGCATTTATTAACCCTCATTAACCATAATGTCTTCATCATCAAGTTCTAGGTGATATTTACCATCTACACCTGTAATGACTATTTCTTTGGCGGCCTTTGCCTGCTGTACGATTTCTGCGGCTAATTCATCTAGCAGTATTACCGAGTTTTTGTCATGCTTATTAGGTCGATAACCATTGTTTATATTAATCAGTAGCGACAAAAGGTTAATATTAATTGGCAACTTAAACTTTTTATCTTGCAGCTTTAAATGCGCATTAAAAAATGCACTACTGGTGGTTGTTGATGCAGAAATAGATTTAGAATCCATTGTTAAATCTGCCGGTGCTGCAATTTGGTAATCACCAAAATCAGACAGTAAATAGAACTTTTTACCCAGTTTTGGTGCGTTACGGTTTATATAAGTGCGAATAGCAGCAATTAGCGTATCTCTATAAAACTCTTTTAAGTTATTTTTTTGATTGCTATCGCCATTGTAAGACTTGTGTAATTGGTAAACTGAAAGATAACTTTTGATTAGGGACTCGTTAAAGTCACCAGCAAAGCTTATATGGTAATTGTTAGCAAAGTCGTCGTATTTAAGTAGGTAAAATAAACGCAGATACTGAGCGCCAGTTTCAATATTAGTAATACCTAACTGGTTTAATGCATTCTTGAATACATCAAACTCTTCATCTGGCAAACCTAGATCGAAAGCAAGAATAAACCGGTCGATTTCTTTGGTACGATGATGCGCGGGGTCAAAATTCTCAATTTTGTTTGCAAGTTCGTTATCTCCACCTGCAAATAAGTTATCAAATAGATACCCATCACCTAATAAAAGCTCATGAACAAAATCGAGTAATGCACGCGCAGTTAAAAATTGATCTCGCATTAAACGCGCTTTAAATAGCAGATCAATAATCACTTTTTGGACAGAAGGTAAACTAAGCAACTCAAAGTTAGCGATTAAACGTAAAGTTGAAATATCGTTTTGGTGCTGCTTTTCTTTTTCGAGAAGTTGTCGAATAATATTGTTATCGGGTTGAGTGATTCTTTGTAATAGCTTTTCTGCAAAATCACACTTATAACCATCTTCACCTATTTCAAATTTTGGATAGTCTTCAAAGTTAATAAAAATAGCAGTGTCATCTTGGGTATTTTTATTTTTAAGATATTCACTAATTTTGCTACGTATTAATTGATTTTGACCTTCTTCAGCATAGTTTCCTAGCATACCAGCGTTTATACCAACAACTAACGGGCTGCTTGACGCTTCAAACTCATCAAATACCTTATCTAATGTTTGAATTGCTGTGCCATGCGGGTCAAAGCTGTGGGTAGCATCTAAATGGAATTTCATCCGTGAGCCAAAATTAACTTTAGCTTTTGTTAAAAGCTCTGACTTGCCATCACCACTACTGCCACATAAAAACAATATTTTTTTATCGTTAGCACCAAAACTTGAAATAGTTTTATTAACTGCCTCTTCGATAGGCATTTGGATGTATAAATATGACTTTACATCATCCAAAATATTTTGGTTTATAGTGCTGCGCTCTGTAGATACAGCATAAGGAGATGACTTTGATAAGACGCTGAGGGCTTCTTTCAACCGCATAATTAACCTTTCCAATATTTCGCGGTTTGATAAAACCGCTCCTTGGTTTATTTTTAACTAACTTGGCATTAAGTTAGTATTCATATTGGAACAATCTACATGATAATAAATAAAAAATATAGGCTTTTTAGGTAGATATGTATGATGAATCATACGACGTTGTTACTAATTCCCCAATAACGCGCTTAATTGAGTGCAAACTAGATGTATTTTTCACTCTTATTCCCAACGCATTGATTATAAAAATATAAATTTTTACAGCCCGTAATGTTATTTACATGCTTATACAAAATTTACGACTAAATTTTAAGGCTGGTTTATACTGTACGTATTGCGTCGCTAGCATGAGGGATATTATGCATAGATTAAAAAAATACGGGTTGTATTTGTTAGTAGCCCTCTCTTTTGGGAGTGGGGCTTGCGAAAAAAGGTTTTTTGTCGCGTCGCACGATACCTATTGGCCGCCTTACGTTGTTAATGTAGACGGCCACGCACAAGGTAAAGAGGTAACGGCGCTTTGGCTTATATTTGCGGGGTCGCCTTATTGTGTTCAGGTTGAGTTTTTACCCAATGCAGAGCGTGCATTTGTTGAACAAACTAAAGGCCGAATGGATTTAGGCTGGGCTGCCAGTTTTACTGAAAAACGTGCAGAGCATGTTTATTTTTCGGATAGTTACCGCAACGAGGTGATGTGGTTGTATCAGCATAAAAATAAACAATATAATGTTAAAAACCTGCAAGATGCGCTTGAACAGGGCTACACCGTGGCCGCCCATGTAGGGAGTTATTACGGAGAGCAATTTGAGCACTTAAAAAATATTTATCCAAAACAAATTATTTTTACCGGTGCGGCAAAAACGCGCTTTGCTTTATTGGCTAAACAACGGATCGATTTTATAATTGAAGACCAGTTAGTGGGTGAGTACTTTGTTAGCCAGTCAAACAATATTAAGCAAGTTAATACTACAACTTATGTTAACAAGGGCTCTATTCATTTAATGCTGAGTAAAAATACGTCTACTATGCAAGATGTTATTGAGGTTAATAAATTAATACAAAGCCGTAAGGCACAATTAGCAGAACTGTTTGAAAAATTATAACTAAATACACACTAAAAACCGTTTACAAAAGGCTGTAGTTTGAAAATATTATTGTTTATAACCCTTTTTACTTTTAGTGCATTTAATACCTGGGGATGCACTAAAACGTTAACAGTGGCTACTAACGAAAGTTACTGGCCGCCTTATGTCATTTTAAAAAACAATACGCTGGACGGGGTTGAAATAGACGTACTTAAGGCTATTTTTAAAAGCTCACCTTATTGCTTAAACTTTAGTGTGTTACCTAGCTCCTTACGTGCATTTGAAGAGCTAAAACAGGGCCGTGTTGATTTAATTTTTGCCGCCAGTAAAACGGCAGATCGCGCTGAGTATGCCCACTTTACATTACCTTACCGTGTTGAAAAAATGCTGCTATACACACACGCCAGCTCGCCTAATGTGAATAGCATTAACGAGTTATTTAAAAAATCGCTTACGGTGGGTGTAAACAGAGGAAGTGTTTTTGGCGATGCGTTTGAGCAATTACGCATTCAGTATGCAAACCAAGTGGTGCTTACGGGGGAGTCTAAAAAGCGTTTTATTTTGCTTAACAAACAGCGCATTAATTTTTTAATTGATGATTCGTTAGTGGCGCAATATTTTACAAAACAGTATTCAAACATTAAGCCTGCTGCATTGGTTGAGCCCATAAACGTTAATAATGTGCATTTTATGCTGAGTAAAAAAACGGTTACTGCTGACGATATGGCGGCTATTAATTCGTATATTACTAACAATAAAGCGGTTATTGAGCGTATTTACCAAACCCATCAATAGTTTTATTTATTTAACCTTCCTTATTCACTAAGCAAATTTTTAAAAGCTTTTGCACCGTTAAAGTGCGTTTAAGGTTGGTTATAAATTAGCTGCCTTTTACCTTTCATTAATTGTGGCTGATCTGTATAATTCGCCAGCTAATTTACCCTATTGCTTGATGTTGTTTGTGGCCTTTTGCTACAGCAAGCTCCTGTCAGTACTCATTCTAGGATTACCCTTTTTGATCTCCACCGCAAATATTACGATGCAGTTTGGCGCAGAGCCGTTGTTTGAAAACATTTCAGCTAAATTTGGTAACGGTAACCGTTACGGTTTAATTGGCGCTAACGGCTGCGGCAAGTCGACCTTCATGAAAATTTTAAGCGGTGCGCTTGTGCCTAGCGCGGGTAATGTGTCGATTACCCCGGGGTTAAAAGTAGGTAACCTTAGCCAAGACCAGTTTGCATTTGAGCAATACACGGTGGTAGATGCGGTAATTATGGGCGACGTTGAGCTTTGGAAGGTTAAACAAGAGCGCGACCGTATTTATTCTTTACCTGAAATGAGCGAAGAAGACGGCATGAAAGTGGCCGACCTTGAAAGTGTATTTGCTGAAATGGACGGGTACACTGCCGAAAGCCGCGCTGAAGAAATACTAATAGAAGCGGGTATAGATAAAGAGTTTCATTACGGATTAATGGCAAATGTTGCCCCAGGTTGGAAACTCCGTGTGCTTTTAGCGCAAGCTTTGTTTGCAAACCCAGACATACTGTTACTCGATGAGCCGACCAATAACTTGGATATTCATACCATTACGTGGCTTGCAAACGAGCTGAACAAGCGTAAATGTACGATGATTATTATTTCGCATGACCGTCACTTTTTAAACTCAGTTTGTACACACATGGCCGACATTGATTACGGCGAGCTGCGTATCTACCCGGGTAATTACGAAAAGTATTTAGAGGCATCGGGCCTGCAACGCGAGCAGCTGTTAGCCGAAAACGCTAAAAAAAGTGCTGAAATTGACGAGCTACAAGACTTTGTTAACCGCTTTGGTGCTAATGCCTCTAAAGCTAAGCAAGCCAGTTCGCGCGCTAAAAAAATGGATAAAATTAAGCTTGATGAAGTTAAAGCGTCAAGCCGTATGAGCCCGTCGTTAAACTTTGACGAAGGCAAAAAAATGTACCGCCAAGCGCTTGAAGTTAACAAGCTTGGCCATGGTTTTGATGGTGAAACGTTATTTAGTGGCGGTGAGTTTTTACTAGAAGCCGGTGCAAAGCTTGCGGTAATTGGCGAAAACGGTGTGGGTAAAACTACTTTTTTACGCTGTTTAGTTAACGAGCTTAAAAGTAACGAAGGCGAAATTAAGTGGTCTGAAAATGCGAGCTTTGGTTACTGCCCGCAAGACAGCACTAAAGATTTTGATAACGATTTAACGTTATTTGATTGGATGTCGCAGTGGCGTACTGCTAAGCATAACGATTTAATGGTACGTGGAATGTTAGGCCGTTTGTTATTTACCGCAGACGATTCAAACAAAAAAGCGCGTAACTGTTCAGGTGGTGAAAAAAACCGTTTGTTATTTGGTAAGTTAATGATGCAAGACGTTAACGTGCTTGTAATGGACGAGCCAACAAACCACATGGATATGGAAGCCATTGAGGCGTTAAATAATGCGCTTAAAGACTTTAAAGGTACGCTTATTTTTGTAAGCCATGACCGTGAGTTTGTGTCGTCGTTGGCTACGCGTATTATTGATATTAAAGATAAGCAGGTTATTGATTTTCAGGGTACGTTTGATGAGTACCTTGCAAGCTGCGAAGAGAAAAAAGCATAAACCCTTTGGTGTTTAGTTTAAAAGGCGCTTAGTTAGCGCCTTTTTTGTGCTTGGTTAAATGCATTAGTAAACAAGTAATTAAATCCCCACCAAGAGGTGATTAACTATTGCTCGTGTTTTTTTGTAGCGCTGAGAAGCTTTCACTTCTAACGTGAGCAAGCTCTACGTTTACAAAATAAGTTAACCCTACTTACTTTGGCTACTCATTTACTCCTCATTCGCTTCTCTTTGTGAATCAAGATTTTAAAAGCCCATT